>JAFAFZ010000230.1 GCA_023423215.1 Actinomycetes bacterium | reverse complement strand
GCGACGACCTGCTGGAGGTGGGCGTCGACGAGCTCGACGAGGGGGATGGTCGAGTCGATCAGCCACGAGGTCGTCGTGCCGTTGATGAACCCCAGCACGCCGATCGCGACGGCGTCGTCGTCGACGCCGTCGCGCCGCTCGCCGTCGTCGCGGGCCTCGCCGACGAAGCGCACGATGCCGGCGCGGAACATCGCGTAGTTCTCCTGGACGCGCGGCCGCAGCGTCGCGCCGGGCGTGGCGGCCTCGGCGACGACCATCGCCCACAGCTCTGCGTGCTCGCGGTGCACGACGTTGTGCTGCACGATCTCGACGAGGCGTCCGATGGCGGTCAGCCCGCGGTCCTCGGCGATGCCGGCGAGCACCGGCCAGATGCGCTGCTCGTGGGCGTCGAGCACGGCGTGCAGGATCGCCTCCTTCGTCCCGAAGTGGTGCAGCACCGCAGCGCGGCTGATGCCGGCGCCCGCCCCGATCTGCGCGAGCGAGGTGGCGTGGTGGCCGTGCTCTGCGAAGAGCGTCGTGGCCGAGGCGACGATCGCCTCGCGACGCGCCTCGCCGCTGGCGACCGCGGTGTTCGTGCGCCCGGGGACGGTCCCGCTCATCGGCCGCCGCCGGAACTTCGGACCGTCGGGAGGGTTTTCGAAGAGCTGCCTGTACGTTGTTCAGGCTGCTGCTCGGAGGGCGTCCGACGCCCGGCGGCAGCACACAGAACACGCCGACGAACGGAGCGAGGGGGCACCCGGATGACGACCGCACCTGCAGTGCTGGACCGGCCTGGACGGCTCTCGGCGCGCACCCGGACCGCGTTGCTCGCGATGGCCCTGGCGGTGTTCGTCATCGCGAACGACATTACGTCGCTGGGTGTCGCGCTCCCGAGCGTCGAGCAGGACCTGCACGTCGGCGTCGGCACGGCGCAGTGGGTCATGAACGCGTACACGCTGGTGTTCGGCGTGCTCATCGTGACCGGCGGCCGGGTGTGCGACCTGTTCGGCCGCAAGCGCATGTTCGTCGTCGGCATCTCGATCTTCGCCGGGTTCTCGATCCTGGCCGGCCTGGCGCCGAACGCCGGCGTGCTGATCGGCGCGCGGGCGGCGATGGCGGTCGGCGCTGCGCTGATCTGGCCGGCCGTGGTCGGCATCACGTTCGGGCTCGTCCCGGCGGCACGGGCCGGACTCGCCGGCGGACTGCTGCTCGGCGTGTCGGGCATCGGCAACGCGCTCGGTCCGGTGATCGGTGGCCTGCTGACCGACGAGCTCAGTTGGCGTTGGATCCTGTTCCTGAACGTGCCGATCGCGCTGGTCGCCGTCGTGGTCGTCCTGGCCCGGGTCGACCGGGACGAGGACGCACCGGTCGCCGCGGCGTTCGACTGGGCGGGGCTGGTCGCGCTGACGCTCGGGCTGGTGACGTTGCTGCTGGCGCTGGACCAGGGCTCGTCGTGGGGCTGGACCGACCCCAAGATCCTCGCTCTATTGGCCGTCGGCCTGGTCAGCTTGGCCGTGCTGGTCGTGGTCGAGCGCCGCACGGGAGCGAGTGCGCTGGTGCCCCGCGACGTCATGGCTCGGGTGCCGTTCGCCGCCGCGTGCGCGGCGACGCTGCTGGCGTCCGGCACGTGGTTCGCCGTGCTGCTCTTCGCGCCGCAGTACATGGAGAAGGTGCTCGGGTTCTCGGCGCTGCGCGCCGGCCTGGGCTTCCTGCCGTTGATGGCCGTCTACTCGGTCGCCGCATTCGCCGCGGGCCCGATCTACAACCGCATCGGCGGCAGGCTGCCGCTCCTGACGGGAGCGGTCTGCATCCCGCTCGGCGCGCTGCTGCTGAGCCTGCCCGGCGACGGCGCGCACTACGTCGACCTGCTGCCAGCGTTCGTCGTGCTCGGCGTCGGCGTGGGGCTCTTCTACTCGACCCTGACCACCGCGGCGCTGACGTCCATCCCGCCCGAACGCTCGAGCGTCGGCGGCGGACTGACCTTCATGTTCCAGCTCGTCGGCGGCGCCATCGGCGTCGGCCTGGCGACCTCGGTCTTCACCGCTCGTGCGGGCACCGGCAGCGACATCGTCCCCGGCATCCACGGGGCGCTGCGCGTCGTCGCCGTCGTCGCCGTGCTCGCGATCCCGATGGCGTGGCTCGTCGTGCGCCACGCCTCCCGACCCCAGCAAGCGAAAGGCAACCCATGACCACCGACAACAACAAGGCCATCGTCCGCAGCGTGTACGACGCGATCAACGACCGCGACGTCGCGGCGTTCGACGCGCTGATCGCAGCGGACGTGGCGTCCCACACGCCGTTCCCGGAGCCCGACGGGGGTCTGGCCGGCTACCGCGACGTGTTCGCCGAGGTGCTCGCCGCGTTCCCCGACTACCGGGTCGAGGTGCACGACCAGATCGCCGAGGGCGACGAGGTCGTCACCCGGTACACCGCGACCGGCACGCAGCAGGGCGAGTTCCGTGGCGTGGCCGGCACCGGTCAGCAGGTCGAGCTGATCGGGATCGACATCGACCGCGTGGTCGACGGCAAGGTCGTCGAGCACTGGAGCGAGGCCGGCCCGAGCCACCTGCGTGCGGAGCGTGGGCTCGTCCTCGCCCGCTGAGCTTCTTGGCCGCACGGCCGCGTCCAACGCCCACGGCCCCG
>JAFAFZ010000438.1 GCA_023423215.1 Actinomycetes bacterium | reverse complement strand
GGTCCGATCTGCACGAAACGAGAACGTGTTCTATTCTGCCGCCCGCACCCCGGGAGGACCGGGGGCAGGGACCATGGGGGGTCAGATGCCGGACCAGGCGACCACCACCGACGAGGACGTGCTGCGTGCACCACTGGTGCTCGAGTACCCGTTCAGGCGCACGACCGGACCGGTCATCGGTGCGTTCATGACCGGGCTCCGTGAGGGTCGGTTCATCGGGATCGAGGACGAGCAGGGCAAGGTGCTGTGCCCGCCGGTCGAGTACGACCCGGCCAGCGGCGCGCCGCTGACCAAGCTCGTGCCGGTCGGCTCCGAGGGCACCGTCGTGACCTGGTCGTGGAACGACCGGGTGCGAGAGGGCCAGCCGTTCGACCACCCGTTCGCCTGGGCGATGATCCAGCTCGACGGCGCCGACACGCCGATCCTGCACGCGGTCGACGCCCCCAAGGACCAGCTGGCCGCCGGCCTGCGCGTCCGTGCCCGTTTCGCTGCCGAGCGCATCGGGGCCCTCGAGGACCTCGAGGGCTTCGAGCCGGTCGGCTGAGGAGGAACACCATGAGCGAACCCGCACCCATCGACCTGCCCGCCGGCCTGTGGTCCCAGCCGGCGGTCGACACCTCGGCCGTCGACGGCCTGGCCGCCGTCGCGGCGGTCCAGATGGTCCGCACGCCGGCCAAGCTGGACTACGACTACACGCCCGGCATCGCGACGACCCGCTTCCTGCGTGCCATCAAGGAGAAGCGACTCGTCGGCGAGCGCTGCCCCGAGACCGGCAAGGTCTACATCCCGCCGCGCGGCGTCTCGCCCGTGTGCGGCCTGCCCACGACCGAGCAGGTCGAGCTGGGCCACGACGGCACCATGGTGTCGTACTGCGTCGTGAACCTGGACTTCACCGGCAACGCGCAGGAGATCCCCTACGTCTCGGCGCTGATCGTCGTCGACGGGTCGGACATCCCGATCTACGGCCTCGTCCGTGAGATCCCCTACGACCAGGTCCGCATCGGCCTGCGCCTGAAGTCGGTCTGGGTCGACGACGCCGACCTGACGACCAGCTTCGAGAACATCAAGTGGTGGGCGCCCAACGGCGAACCCGACGTGCCCGCCTCCGAGCTCACCGACTACGTCTGAGGTTGCTGCTGTGAGAGACGTCGCCATCATCGCCACCGCACAGACCAAGCACGTGCGGGCCGCCACGGCCACCAACGAGGTCGAGCTCATCCAGCCGGTCATCCAGGAGGTCATCGAGAAGTCGGGCGTCGGACGCCACGACTTCGGCTTCACCTGCTCCGGCAGCTCCGACTACCTCGCCGGCCAGCCCTTCAGCTTCGTGATGACCCTCGACGCGGTGGCCGCCTGGCCGCCGATCTCGGAGTCGCACGTCGAGATGGACGGTGCCTGGGCCCTCTACGAGGCCTGGGTGAAGATCCAGACCGGCCACGCCGACACGGCGCTGGTCTACAGCTACGGCAAGTCGTCCCCGGGCGACCTCCCCCGTGTGCTGTCCCGCATGACGGATCCGTACTACGAGGCGCCGCTGTGGCCGACCTCGGTCGACATCGCCGCGCTGCAGGCCCGCGCCGCGATCGACGCCGGCGTCACCAGCGAGCAGGCCATGGCGGACGTCGCGCACCGCAGCCGGACCTCGGCGGCGAACAACCCGTTCGCGCAGCTGACCAGCTCGGCCGACCCGGCGTCGCTCCTCGGTGAGGAGTACCTCGCCGATCCGCTGCGTCGCCACGACTGCTCGCCGATCACCGACGGCGGCGTCGCCGTCGTGCTGGCGGCGGGCGACAAGGCCCGTGAGCTGCACAGCCGGCCCGCGTGGATCCGTGGCATCGACCACCGTGCGGACGGCCACCACCTGAACCTGCGTGACCTGACCGTCGCCCCCTCGGTGGCCATCGCCGCCGAGAAGGCGGGCGTCGCCAACGGTCCCATCGAGGTGGCCGAGCTGCACGCCAACTTCACGCACCAGGAGCCGATCCTGCGTGCGGCGCTCGGCCTGGGCGACGACGTCGAGGTCAACCCGTCGGGCGGTCCGCTCGCGGCGAACCCGATGATGGCCGCCGGCCTCCTCCGCCTGGTCGAGGTCGCCAACCGCATCCACTCCGGAGACGTGTCCCGCGGCGTCGCACACGCGACGGGCGGTCACGCCCTCCAGCACAACCTGGTCGCCGTTCTCGAAGGTGAGGGCTGAAATGGCTGAGAGAGTTGCCGTCGTCGGCATCGGTCAGACGAAGTACACCGCCGTCCGTGGCGACGTGTCGCTGCCGGGCCTGTTGCGTGAGGCCACCTTCCGTGCGCTCGAGGACGCCAACATGACGCTGGCGGACATCGACGCCATCGTCATCGGCAAGGCGCCCGACTTCTTCGAGGGCGTCATGGTCCCCGAGTACTCGCTGGTCCAGGCGCTCGGTGGCGTCGGCAAGCCGATCTTCCGCGTGCACACCGCGGGCTCGGTGTCCGGCTCGACCGCGATCGTCGCCTCGTCGATGATCGAGTCCGGCGTGCACGAGCGGGTGCTGACCATCGGCTGGCAGATGCAGAGCTGCTCCGAGGCCATGTGGGCGCTGAGCGTCACCATGCCCTTCCAGCAGCAGCTGGTCGCAGGTGCGGGCGGCTACTTCGCCCCGTACATCCGCCAGTACATCGAGCGCTCGAAGGCACCCGACGACACGGGCGTGCTCGTGGCGCTGAAGGACCGGCAGAACGCGCTGAAGAACCCGTACGCGCACCTGCACGAGCACGACATCACCTACGAGTCGGTGAAGGAGTCCCTCATGCTGTGGGACCCGATCCGCTACTCCGAGACCTGCCCGTCGTCGGACGGCGCCATCGCGATGGTGCTGACCAACGAGAAGGGCGGCGACGCCGCAGCGGCCGCCGGCCGCAGCCCGGCGTGGGTGCACGGCACCGCCTTCCGCTCCGAGCCAGCGATGGCCGCCGGTCGCGACCAGGTCTCGCCGAAGGCGGGCCAGGAGTGCGCCGCGGCGGTCTACAAGCAGGCCGGCATCACGAACCCGCGCGAGCAGGTCGACGTCGCCGAGGTGTACGTGCCGTTCTCGTGGTACGAGCCGATGTGGCTCGAGAACCTCGGCTTCGCCGAGCCGGGCACCGGCTGGCAGCTGACCCACGACGGCGTCACCTCGATGGACGGCGACCTGCCGTGGAACCCCTCGGGCGGCGTGCTCTCGACCAACCCGATCGGCGCCTCCGGCATGATCCGCTTCGGCGAGGCGGCGCTGCAGGCCCGTGGCATGGCGGGCGAGCACCAGATCGACGGCGCCAAGATCGCCGTCGGTCACGCCTACGGCGGTGCGGCGCAGTTCTACGCCATGTGGGTGGTCGGCTCCGAGAAGCCCTGACGGCGCGGCCGAACGCTGCGGCCCAGCGCCGCGGCGGACCCGGTCCCGCACCGATCCTCCGGACGGATCCCCGGTCGACACGGCCGGGGATCCGTCGCGTCCGGGCTGGGCACGAGCCGCTGCACGCGCCTGGCGGGATCAGCCGTGGCCGAACCCGGCCTCCCTGGCCAGGACGATGGCGTGGCCCCGGTCGCTCGCGTGCAGCTTCGCCAGGATGTTGGCGACGTGGTTGGCGACCGTCTTGCGGGACACGCCGAGCTCGGCGGCGATCACGCCGTTCGTGCGGCCGTCGGCCAGCAGCTCCAGGACCTCGTGCTCGCGGCCGGTCAGGTGGGGGATCGACGGTCGCTCGGCCGGGAGGCGGCGGACGCGGTCGGTCAGGATCGTGCCGGCGTGCGGTCCGAGCACCAGGTCTCCCGCGGCGGCGCCGACGATGGCGCGCACCAGATCGTCCTGCGGCGCGCCCTTCAGCACGAAGCCGCTGCCGCCCGCGTGCAACGCCGCCAGGACCGTCGCCTCGTCGCCGTGCATCGTGACGAACAGGACGCGGCACTCCGGGTGCGCCTCGCGGATCCGCGTCGTCGCATCGATGCCGCTGTCGCTGCCGCCGCCGAGCTCGACGTCCATCACCACGACGTCGGGCCGGAGCCGCTCGACGATCGCCACGGCACCGTCCGCGTCGCCGGCCTCGCCCACGACGTCGATCTCGCTGCGGGACTCCGCCAGGAAGCGGAAGCCGTCCCGCACGAGGGGGTGGTCGTCGACCACGACCACGGTCACCGTCACGTCGACGCCCTCGGGATCACCGCACGCAGTCGGAAGCCGCGCTCGGGACGTGCACCGGCGACGACGTACCCGCCGACCTCGGACGCCCGCGCGGCCATCGACGACAGCCCCAGGCCGTCGCTCGCGACGCCTTCCGGCCCGCGTCCGTCGTCGCTGACGTCGATGACGACCTCGCCGTCGCTCGAGCTGACCCGGACCTCGCACCGGGTGGCGTCCGCGTGGCGGACCACGTTGTGCATCGCCTCGGTGACGAGTCGGTAGACCGGGACGTCGGCGCCCGGCGCCAGGTGCTCGAGCCGGCCCTCGTCGACGACGGTGATCTCGAGGCCGGGTGCGTGGGCCGACAGCTCGTCCGCCTGCAGTCGCAGCGCCGCCGCCAGGTCCATGCGATCGAGCACCGCGGGTCGCAGGCCGTCGATCAGGTGGCGCACCTCGTCGAGCACCGTGCCGATGTCGCTGCTGGCCGAACCGAGCATCTCGGCCGCGCGGTCCGGTCGGTCGTCGATGAGCTGCGCCGCGGCGTCGATCTTCAGCCGCACCGCCGTCAGTCCGGCGCCCACGCCGTCGTGCAGCTCGGCGCGGATCCGTCGGCGCTCGGCGTCGGTCGCGCTCACGACGCGGTGCAGCGAACGACGCATCATCGGCGCCAGCCCCCAGACGCGTGAGCGCAGCACCGCCACGCAGATGAACGCGAGCTGCCCGACGGTGAACACCTGTGCGGCGACCTCGCCCGACCGCCCACCGGCCGCGACCATCGCCGGGACGACGACGCCGGCGCCGAGGACGACGAGCAGCCACGCGACCGCGCGACGTTCGCCGTCGGCGGTCCGACGCCACCGCACCACGAGCGGGACGACCCCACCGACGGCCGCGAACGCGAGCAGCGGCACCGCGACGAGGCCGGCGGCGTCGGCCAGGGACGGATCGGCGCCGGGCAGCGCCTCGATCGCCGCGGCGAGCACACCGGCCGCACCAGCGGCGACGGAGGCCAGGAGGTAGGGACGCCATCCGGCGACCGGGCGCCCGGTGGGGAAGAGCTGCACGATCGCCGCGAGCACGGGCAGCTCGACCACCACCAGCCACGACGCCACCCAGACCGTCCACGCGCCGTCGGGCGAGGCGGCGACGAGGAGGGCAGCGACGGCGTGGCTGGCCGCCGCCAGCTGCGCCAGGGGCCAGAACGGCAACGACCACCGGCGCACGGCCAGGACGATCCCCGGCACGGCCCAGCCGAGGGCCAGCGCCGCCTGGAGCAGCGGTCGGAGCGAGTCGGGTGCGGCTGCGTCGGGGGTCGTCCGCCCGCTCGTCGTGGTGGAGGACACGCGCAGCGCCGCCACGACGCGCGCGCCGGT
>JAFAFZ010000415.1 GCA_023423215.1 Actinomycetes bacterium | reverse complement strand
CTCGCCGAGCGGGTCGGGCTCACCGACGTGCAGGTGGAGCTCTACGGGGTCCCGCTCGGCTACGTGCTCGAGCGCGGCCGCGTCGCGATCTCGGACCGGCGCCAGGCGGCCCGCCCGGTCGAGCACGAGTCGGCCGAGGAACGGACCAGGCGCAGCGGTGCGCAGCACCAGCCGCCGCGCTGGAGCAACCTCCTCGTCCGGACGGGGACCTGGCCCTTCCGGGTCGTGCAACGGCGTGTGAGCGACCGGGGGACCGGACTCGTGCTCGTGGCGCGCGCGCCGTCGTCCTGAGCGGACGTCGGGCGGGGTTCAGGCCGGCGTGCGGCCGACGGCGCCGACGTTGAGGCTCGGTGCGCCGATCGTGAAGACCTCGACGTCGTGCTCGTCGAAGCCCCAGTCCGACAGCGCCGACGGCGCGTCGTGCGACCCGACGGTCGCCTCACGCCCGCCGCGCAGCCGCTTCAGCCGTCCCAGCCCTGCCACGCGCAGACGCTCGGGCGCGCCGGGGAAGGTCACCGGATAGGTCAGCAGCCGCAACCGGCGCACACGCCGCATCTCCATGGAGAGCAGGTCCTGCCGGGCCGTCATCCCGGCGACCTCGACGTCGACGAACCGGGTCGACATCCACGAGCGCATCTCGTCCTGGGAGTACTCGCGCAGGTGGAAGACGTTCCAGGGGCGTTGCCCGGCGAAGAGCCGCGGCGAGCGCTCCGGGGTGACGCAGATGAAGGTGCCGCCGGGCGCGAGAACGCGGCGCACCTCGTCCAGGTACGCCTCGGGGTCCGAGAGGTGCTCGAACACCTGGAACGACAGGACGAGGTCGAAGGCGTCGTCGTCGAAGCGCAGCGGCCGGACCTCGACGGGGTCGATCCGCTCGAAGCGAAGGTCGGGGGACCGGTAGGTCGTCGACGCCTCGTCGATCGCCGCCGAGCTGATGTCCACCCCGACGATGCTGCGGCACGACGGGGCCAGCCGGTAGGTCCCGTAGCCGGTCCCGCACCCGAAGTCGAGCACGCGGGCTCGCTCGGCGTAGGTCCGGGCGAAGTCGTAGGTGGCGAGGTGGCAGGCGTAGATGAACGCGTCCGACCGGTTCGAGAGGGCGAAGCTCGGGTGCATGCGCTCGGTCGTGTCGGACGGCGGGTCCGCGGGGTGCGACGTCACCGGCCCAGCTTCGCACAGCGCCGTCGAGCCGCCCGCGGACCGCTGGGGCACCCCGGAGGTGCGCGGCCGCTCCGGTATCCTGCGACGGTGTCCGAGACCGCCGTGCCGTCCGCTGCGCGCGGCTCCCGGTGGCGCACGGCGGTCGGCGTGGCGGCGCTCGTGGTCGTCGGCGTGTTCCTCGGCCTGGCGCTCGTGCGGAACTGGTCCGCGGTGCGCGACGACCTCGACTCGCTCTCCGCCCTCGACTGGGCGGCGACGGTGTGCTGGGGTGCGCTCGGCCTGATCGGGTCGTGGGCCATCACCGCCACCGTGCTGACCGGCATGGGCGGCCACCTCGGCGGCCACGACAGCCGAGCGATGTACTTCACCGGGCAGCTGGGCAAGTACGTCCCGGGCTCCGTCTGGCCCGCCGTCATCCAGGCGCAGATCGGTGCTCGCCACGGCATCCGACCGCGGACGATGGTGGCGGCCTACGCCTACGCCCTCGCGGTCAGCGTCTGCGTCGGCGGCGTGGTCGGCCTCGCCGGCCTGGTCGGGCTCGTCGGCAGCTCGGCCGCGTCGACGCTCTGGGCGGTGATCGGGATCGCCGTCGGCTCGGCGCTGCTCCTCGCCGCGCTGCTGCACCCGAACGGGCTCCTGCGCGTCGTCGGCTCCCTCGCCGCCCGCACGGGTCGCGACCTGACGATCGAGCAGCCCTCGAACGGCCACAAGTGGGCGACGGTCGCGCTGTGCCTCGTGACGTGGATCGTCCTCGGCCTGCACGCGTGGGCGATCGCCCGGCCGCTCGGCGCCGGCCCGGGTGACGTCGCGCTCGTGGTGGGCGGGTTCGCCCTGTCCTTCGTCGCGGGGCTGCTGTTCCTCCCCGTACCCGGTGGCGCCGGGGTGCGAGAGGCGATGCTGGTGCTGACCATCGGGGCCGTCATCGGCCGCCCGGGCGCCCTCACGCTCGCGCTGGTGTCGCGGTTCGTGCTGCTGGCCCTCGACGTGCTCCTGGCGCTCCTGGCCGGCGCGGTGCCACTGCTCCGCGCCGCTCGCCGGTGGAGCGGCAGCGGTGCCGCCGGGCGAGGTGGCCGGTGAACCGGCGTCGGGTCGTGCTGTTCGGCAGCTACGACGCCTCGTTGCACCCACGCGTGGCGGTGCTGCGCGAGGGGTTGAGCGCGACCGAGGACGTCACCGAGGTGAACGTCCCGCTGGGGCTGTCCACCGCCGACAAGGTCGACGCCGCGAGCTCGCTCGGCGGGGCGTTGCGGCTGCTGCTCGCCGTCGTGCGCGCGTGGGTCCCGCTGTGGCGTCGTGGTCGTGCGTGCGGGGTCGAGCCCGACCTCGTGGTGGTGGGCTACCTGGGTCACCTCGACGTGCACCTGGCCCGGCTGCTGTGGCCGCACACGCCGATCGCGCTCGACCACCTCGTCGGCCTGGCGGACACCTCACGGGACCGGGGCGTCGCCACAGGCCTGAAGGCGCGCCTGTTGGATCTGGTCGATCGAGCCGCGCTGCGCCGCGCGGACCTCGTCCTCGTCGACACCGCCGAGCAGCGTGCCCAGCTCGGCGCCCGTGCCGGGTCCAGGGCCGTCGTCGTGCCGGTCGGTGCGACCACCGAGTGGTCCGAGCAGCCGGTGCCCGCACCGCCACCGCCGCTGCGGGTCTGCTTCGTGGGGTTGTTCACCCCGCTGCACGGCGCACCGGTCATCGGCCGGGCGCTCGCCCGGCTCGCCGGCGACGAACGGTTCCGGTTCACGATGATCGGCTCCGGGCAGGACCTCGAGGCCACGCGTGCCGCGGCGGGTGGTGCCGGTGCCGTCGAGTGGATCGACTGGGTCCCCGGCTCGGAGCTCCCCTCGATCGTCGCGTCGCACCACGTCTCGCTCGGCATCTTCGGCACCACGCCGAAGGCGCTGCGGGTCGTGCCGACGAAGGTCTACCAGGGGCTCGCTGCCGGCACCGTGGTGATCACCTCGGACACGCCGCCGCAGCGCAGGGCGCTGGGTGACGCAGCCCGCTACGTGCCGCCGGGCGATGCCGAGGCGCTCGTGCACGCCCTCGAGC
>JAFAFZ010000204.1 GCA_023423215.1 Actinomycetes bacterium | reverse complement strand
GGGTGCTGGCCGCCGCGGTGCTCGTCATCGTTGTGGACACCCGAGCCGGCGGCGCTACCGTCGCGGGCCAGCACACCCGGGGGGACACATGACCGATCAGCTCGAGCTCGACGACGTCGTCGAGGACCCGTCCACGACCGCCGTGCGCGAGGAGGTCCGCTCCTGGCTCGCGAGCGAG
Source organism: Actinomycetes bacterium (assembly GCA_023423215.1). Lineage (GTDB taxonomy): Bacteria > Actinomycetota > Acidimicrobiia > Acidimicrobiales > Microtrichaceae > JAFAFZ01. The sequence continues at coordinate 2,685 of JAFAFZ010000204.1, read as the reverse complement.
TGGAACCCCGACCTGACGGTGGCCGAGTGGTGGGACAAGCTCGCCGAGGCCCGCTGGTCCGTGCCGACCTGGCCCGAGCACGCCTTCGGTCGGGGGCTCTCCCGCGGCGACGCCGGCGTGGTGATCGAGGAGATCAAGGCCGCGGGCGCCCTGGGTGCGCCGGGCGGTCTGGGCATCATGCTCGCCGGGCCGACGATCGTCGCCCACGGCGACGACGCCCAGAAGGAGCAGTACCTCCGTCCGATCGTCACGGGGGCCGAGGCCTGGTGCCAGCTCTTCAGCGAGCCCGAGGCGGGCTCCGACCTGGCGGGGCTGAAGTGCCGAGCCGAGCGTGACGGCGACGTGTGGAACGTGAACGGCCAGAAGGTCTGGACCTCGGGCGGCCAGATCGCGGACCGCGGCATGCTGCTCGCCCGCACCGACCCGGACGTGCGCAAGCACAAGGGCATCTCGTGGTTCGCGTTCGACATGCACCAGGACGGCGTCGACGTGCGTCCGCTGCGCGAGATGACCGGACGGGCGCTCTTCAACGAGGTGTTCCTGAGCGACGTCACCGCCCGCCACGACGACATCATCGGCGGGCTCAACAACGGCTGGGCGGTCGCCAACACGACGCTGTTCGTCGAGCGCTCCAGCCTGGGCGCAGGCGGACACGGCGCGGGTGGCGCAGCCGCATCACCCGGCACGATCGCCGGTGACCTGGACCGTCGGGCCGGCGACTTCGTGAAGGTGAAGTCCTCGGGCTCCGGCGACGTGATGACCGGCGGTGCCGGCAACGCGGTGCTGCGCCTGGCGCGCTCGCAGGCGCCGGTCGCGGACGCGACGCTCCGCCAGCAGCTGGTGCAGCTGCACACCCTCCAGGAGATCGCCCGCTTCGCGAACCTGCGCATGAAGGCGGCGCGTGCGGCGGGCGTCGAGCTCACCGGCGCCGAGGCGAACATCGCCAAGCTGTCGATGACGCGCATCACGAAGCTGGCCGCCGAGCTCGGCCTGGCGCTGCAGGGACCAGCGGGGCAGCTGTGGAAGGACCCGGCCGCCGATCCGGTCATGGCCGAGCTGGCGCTGTTCGCGCCCGCCGTGTCGATCTACGGCGGGACCGACGAGGTGCAGAAGAACATCATCGGCGAGCGCACCCTCGGCCTGCCGCCGGAGCCGCGCACCGACAAGGACGTGCCGTTCCGCGACATCGGGAAGTCCGCCGGCGCCGGCCGGTGAGCCGATCGCCGGCGACCCGAGACCGGGGCGCACGCTGAGCGGTCCGCCCGGCCCGGACGCGGACGAGCAGATCGAACGGGTCCTGGTCGTCGCCAAGACGCACCTCGACGTCGGGTTCACCGACCTGGCGACGAACGTGCGCCGTCGCTACCTCGACGAGTACTTCCCCCGCGCCGTGCGCGTCGCCGCCGAGCTGCGCGCACGCGGTGACGGTCCCCGGCTGCGCTGGACCACCGGGTCGTGGATCCTGACCGAGGCGCTCGAGGAGGAGGCGCGTCGCGGTGCGCGAGACGTCGAGCGTGCGATCGAGGCCGGCGACCTCTGCTGGCACGCCCTGCCCTTCACGCTGCACACCGAGGCCTGCGACCGGTCGCTGTTCGAGCACGGCCTGTCGCTCTCGGCGCGCCTGGACGAGCGCTTCGGCCGCCGCACCCGGTCCGCGAAGGCGACCGACGTGCCCGGCCACACCCGCGGGATCGTCTCGGCGCTCGCCGGCGCGGGCGTGGAGCTGCTGCACATCGGCGTGAACCCGGCGTCGACCGCGCCCGACGTCCCGTTGCTGTTCCGCTGGGCGGACCCGGCCGCCCCGTCCGGGGTGGGCGGCGCCCCGCCGGAGCTGCTCGTCATGTACCAGCCCGGCTCGTACGGCGACGTCCAGGTGCTGCCCGGCATCCGCACCGCCGTGGCCGTCGACCTGACCGGCGACAACCTGGGTCCCCGCGGCACCGAGGACGTGGTCGAGCGCTGGGCCGCACTGCAGCGGCGCTTCCCGGACGCCGCGCTGGTGGCAGCGTCGTTCGACGAGGTCGCGGACGCGGTCGCCCTGATCCGCAAGGACCTCCCGGTGGTCACCGCCGAGATCGGCGACACGTGGCTGCACGGCGTCGGCACCGACCCGAACAAGGTCGCCCGGTTCCGCGCGCTGTGCCGGCTCCGACGCACCTGGATCGCCGAGGGTCGCGCCACGGCCGACGAGCCGGCCCTGTGGGCCGCGTCGACGCAGCTGCTGCTCGTCGCCGAGCACACCTGGGGCATGGACCAGAAGACGCACTGGCCCGACGAGACGCACTGGGGCGTCGAGGACCTGGCGTCGGTGCGTGACGACCCGGCGACCACCCGCTTCGAATCCAGCTGGGAAGAGCAGCGCGCCTACCTCGACCGCTACGTCGACACGCTCGCCACGCGTGGTCGGCGCGACCTGGCCGACGAGGCGGACGCCGCGCTCGCGGAGGCGCGGCCCGCGTTGCCGCCCGACCTCGCCCCGATCGCCGGTGCCGTGTCGAGCGCGGCCGTGCCGACCTCCCTCGCCGCGCACGTTCCCGACGATCTCGTGTCGGTGGCGCTCCCGGGCGGCGGAGCGATGACCGTCGGCGAGGACGGCGCCGTCCGCCCCCTCGTCGATCCGTGCGGCCGGGTGGTCGCCGACGCGACGCACCCGCTCGGCGCGTTCCGCATCCAGACCTTCGACGC
>JAFAFZ010000257.1 GCA_023423215.1 Actinomycetes bacterium | reverse complement strand
GCTTCCGCCAGGGCCCCGGCGTGTTCAAGGTCGCCTGGGCGCTCGACGGTCCGGTGCCGTGGTCCGACCCCCGCACCGCCCGCTCCGCAACGGTGCACCTGGGCGGCACGATGGACGAGGTCGCCGTCGCGGAGGCGAGTGTCGGCATCGGTCGGATCCCGGAGCGACCCTTCGTGCTGCTCGCCCAGCAGTCGCTGTTCGACGCGACCCGCGCGCCGGCGGGCCGGCACACGCTGTGGGGCTACTGCCACGTGCCCAACGGCAGCACGGTCGACATGACCGAGCGGATCGAGGCGCGCATCGAGGAGTTCGCCCCCGGGTTCCGCGACCGGATCCTGGCCCGGCACACGATGTCGCCCGCGCAGCTCCAGTCGCACGACGAGAACTACGTGGGAGGCGACATCAACGGCGGGGCCGCGGACCTGCGCCAGTTCGTGTTCCGGCCCACCGCCTCGCTCCACCCGTGGGCCACCCCGATGCCGGGCGTCTACCTGTGCTCGGCCTCGACCCCGCCGGGCGGCGGCGTGCACGGCATGTGCGGCCGCGCCGCAGCGCGCCAGGTCCTGCACCACGCGGCCGTCGGCCGCATCTGATCCGACTCGGTCAGCGCGGCGCGGGCCGGGTGCCGCGCAGCAGCTCGCCGGGCAGCTCGCCGGTGTGCTGGCCCGACTCGAAGGTCACGGCGCCCGACTTCACGGTCCAGAGGTAGCCGGCAGCGGTCTGCATCAGCCGCCGGCCGCCGGCCGGCAGGTCGTGCACGATCGTCGGCGGGTGGCACGCCAGCGCGTCCAGGTCGATGACGTTCAGGTCCGCGACCTGGCCCGGCGCCAGGACACCACGGTCGAGCCAGCCCATGTGCCGGGCGTTGCGCTGCGTGTGGCCGTGCACGATCTGCTCGATCGGCACCTTGTCGCCGCGGGTGCGGTCGCGGCTCCACACGGTGAGCGAGGACGTCGTCATCGACGCGTCGCAGATGGCGCCGCAGTGCGCGCCGGCGTCCGACAGGCCGAAGAGCGTGTTGGGCGACGTGATCATCTCGTGGATGTCGTCGAAGTTGCCGTGGGCGAAGTTGAACAGCGGCAGGTAGAGCAGCTGCGTGCCGTCGCGCTCGAGCAGCAGGTCGTAGACCATCGACTCGGGCGTCGTGCCCGCCGCCGCGGCCTCGGCGGCGATCGACCAGTCCTTGTCCATCTCGTAGTCGACGGGATCGCTCAGCCGGAAGATCACGTCGAAGCCGCACATGATCTGCTGCACGATGCCCGGCTCGAGGGTCGCGGCGATCTCCGCGTGCTCGGCCAGGATGCGGCGCTTGCGCTCGGGGTCGCGCAGGGCGGCCAGCTTCTCGTCCGGCGACAGGAAGGCGAGCTCGCCGAAGGACGCGCAGAACGCGAACGGGTTGGCGGTGGCCTGCAGGCCGAGCAGCACGCCGATCGGGCGGGAGGCGACCTGCGCCTTCACGTCCAGGCCCGAGGCGACCATCCGGTCCACCCAGTCCATCTGGAACCGCCACCGCTCCGGCGAGTGGTACGCCTGCTGCATCGTGAACGACAGCGGTCGTCCGCTGGTCCGGGTGAACGCCTCGAGCAGGTCGAGCTCGCGCTGCGCGAGCTCGTCGTCGGGGGTCTGGTACAGGTCGCTGATGAGCTGGACCACCCCCGCATCGGCGTCACGCAGCGCGTGGGCGATGGTGAGCAGCTCGACCTCCGACGCGCTGAGCGTGCCGATGTTGGCCCCGGTCGAGGTGCGGTGGATCTCGGTGCGAGAGGTCGCGAACCCGATCGCGCCGGCGGCCATCGCCTCACGCACCTGACGGGCCATCTCCTCGAGCTCGCCCTCGGTGGGCACCTCGAGGTGGTCCGCACCCCGCTCCCCCATCACGAACGTGCGCAGCGCGGCGTGCGGGACGTGCACGCCCATGTCGACGGTGTGGGGCTTCGCATCGAGCGAGTCGAGGTACTGCGGGAACGTCTCCCAGTCCCAGGTCAGCCCTTCGGCCAGCGCGGCGCCCGGGATGTCCTCGACGCCCTCGAGCAGCCCGATCAGCCACTCGTGGCGGTCCGGCGCCGCCGGGGCGAAGCCGACGCCGCAGTTGCCCATGGCGATCGTCGTCACGCCGTGCAGCGACGAGGGCGCCACGATCGGATCCCACGTCACCTGGCCGTCGAAGTGGGTGTGGATGTCGATGAAGCCGGGGGTCACGTACGCGCCGTCGGCGTCGATCTCCCTCGTCGCGCCCCCGTCGACGTCGCCGACGGCGGTGATCACCCCGTCGGTCACCTCGACGTCGCCGGCCCGCGGCGGCGCCCCGGTGCCGTCGACGAGCATGCCGTTGCGGATGATGAGATCGGCCATCGGACCCCCCTGGCGTCTGGAGCCTCCACGCTGCCACGTCGAGCAGGCGGTGTCAGTCCGAGGCCGGCGACCGCGACGCACCCCACGATCCCCACGATCCGACCCACCTCCGCTCCACGCCCGCCTCACATCCGGCGCGCACCTGCCGACGGGAGAGGTGGCGGAACTCCACCGGCACGCCGCCGGTCGACACCCAGGAGCCCTCGTGCGATCGATCCTCCACCGACGAACCGAACGACGGAAGCGCCGCCGCATGACCCACGAGCTCGAGCTCGACATGGCGCGCTTCGAGGCCTCCCGCGAGGCCCTCGGCCGCGCCGTGACCCGCGCCGTCCTGCCGGCCGCCTGAGCGTCCCCCGCGCCGCGCCGGGATGAGGGGCACCGGCGATATCGTGCGATCCGTGACCGACCCCGTGGACCCGGCCGACGAACACATCGACGGTCGGTCCGAGGTCGACGCGGCGCTCGCACGCCACGACCTGGGGACGACGCCGCGGCGCTGGCCGATGGTGGCCGTGCTCGGCACCCTGGTGGTGTCGAACGTGATGGCCAACCAGGTCATCCCTTCGTGGGCGTACGTGCCGTGGAACTGCGGCGTCGCCATCGTGCTGCTCGTCATCGCGATCAAGGCCGACGACTGCTCGACCGACGAGCTCGGCCTGGCCGCCCGCAAGCTGCCGGACGGCCTGCGCTGGGGCGGCGCCCTCTCGGCCGGGCTGCTCGCGATCTACCTGATCGGCCTGTTCACGCCGTGGACGCGGGACCTCTTCCAGGACGACCGCGCCGACATCAGCGCCGCCCAGCTCGCCTGGCAGGCGCTGGTGATGGTCCCGCTCGGCACGGTGCTCATGGAGGAGATCGCCTTCCGCGGCGTGCTGCCGGCCATGTTCCGCCGACGCTTCACCCGCCACGCCAACGGGATGCTGCGCGCCGACCTGCTCGCCGCGCTGCTGTTCGGCTTCTGGCACGTGCTGCCGAGCTGGAACGTCAACGAGGTCAACCCCGTCTTCCGCGACCTGCTGCCGGGCCCGCTCGGCCGAGCAGCGGCCATCACCGCCGGGGTCATCGGCACCGGGGCGGCGGGCATGGGCCTGTCGTGGCTGCGGAACCGCTCGGACAGCCTGGCGGCACCGATGCTCATGCACTGGTCGACCAACAGCCTCGGCTACCTGCTCTCGTGGATCGCCCAGCGCTGATCGACCGATCGCACGCCGGCTGCGCCCGACCGGCACCTCGAGTGGCAACCTGTCGATGACGGGCGCCCCACCACCACCCCAGGGAGCTCCCATGGACATCGACGAACTCATCTCCGACGCACTCGTCGCCGGCCGCGCGCCCACCGCCCCGGGCGCGCCGAGCCCCGACCTCGACCCGGACCCGCTCGAGACCACGCCGACGGAGCGCCTGGCGCTCGGCGAGAAGGTCCGCAAGGTCGTGCCCCGAGAGGTGCTCGGTGAGTGGGAGGCACCCGCAGACCGCATCGACCCGGTCGAGCAGCTCGTCGAGCAGAGCCGCACCCGGGTCCCCGAGCTGGTGCCCGTGCGCTACGGGCGCATGGCGGTGTCGCCGTTCACGTACATGCGCGGCTCGCCCGTCGTCATGGCTCGCGACCTCGGCCTTGCGCCGTCGACACCGCTGCGCACGCAGCTCTGCGGTGACGCCCACCTGTCCAACTTCGGCTCGTACGGCACGCCCGAGCGCAACCTCGTGTTCGACCTGAACGACTTCGACGAGACGCTCCCGGGCCCGTTCGAGTGGGACGTGAAGCGGCTCGTCACCAGCTTCGTGATCGCGGCACGCACCTCGGGCCAGGGGGACGCCGCCGGACGTGCGGCCGCACGAGCCGCGGCGCGGTCGTACCGGGAGAACATCCGTCGCCTCGCCGAGATGGACGTGATGGACATCTGGTACGAGCACATCGTGCTGGACGACGCCATGAAGGGCTTCGCCGGCATCGTCTCGCCGAAGCGGCTCGCCAAGTCGCTCGAGAAGACGCGCCACCGCACCTCGGCGCAGGTCCTCACGAAGCTCACCGAGATCATCGACGGCGAGCGCCGCATCCGTCACCAGCCGCCGCTGCTCATCCCGCTGGACGCACCCGAGTGGCACGACATCGCGAAGGAGGTGCTCGCCCGCTACGTCACCTCGATGGGACCGGAGCACCAGCAGCTGCTGAGCCGCTTCCGAGAGGTCGACCTGGCGATCAAGGTCGTGGGCGTCGGCAGCGTCGGCACCCGCTGCCTGATCAGCCTGATGCACGGCCGCGACGAGGACGACGTGCTGTTCCTCCAGGTGAAGGAGGCCGAGACCTCGGTGCTCGCGCCGTACGCGGGTGCCAGCGAGTACGAGCACCAGGGCGAGCGCGTGGTGGTCGGGCAGCGCCTCATGCAGGCGGCGAGCGACGTGTTCCTCGGCTGGACCGACGGACCGGCCGGCCGGCACTACTACATCCGCCAGCTGCGCGACATGAAGGGCAGCGTCGACGTCGACCGCCTGCCGCCCGAGGGTCTGGTCGTCTACGGCGAGCTGTGCGGGCGCACCCTGGCCCGCGCGCACGCCCGCTCTGACGACCCCATCGCGATCTCCGGCTACCTGGGCAAGGCCGAGCGCTTCGAGGACGCCATGGAGTCCTTCGCCGTCGCCTACGGCGCGCAGGTCGAGGCGGACTACGCACGCTTCAGCGACGCCGTGCAGTCCGGCGAGATCCCGGCCGAGCTGGGCCTGTAGGTAGCCGGGGTCGCGAGCCCCGCCTGCGACGAGGACCGGCCGGGCCGGTCGGACCTCAGGCGGCGGTGAGCGAGCGGACCTGGAACGAGATCGCGATCTGCACGATCCCGAAAATCACCAGGCGGATGCCGATGAGCAGCGCGAGCGCCCAGATGGTGATGTCGGGCCAGGCGATGGCCAGGATGCCGACGACGACCCCGACCGCACCGAGCAGCGCGAGCCAACCCCAGTGGCGGATCGCCTCGCGGTCCATGAACGCCATCATCAGCTGGCCCAGGCCGGTGACGATGATGGCGATGCCGACCACGATCGCCAGGAACCACAGCGACTTTCCGGGGCGCAGCAGGACGACGAACCCGGCGATCAGGAAGATCGCGCCGAGCAGGTAGCCGAACCAGGGCTTGAAGCGATCACCCGCGGTGACCAGCTCGGCGATGCCGTTCATGAACAGCGCGATCGCGAGCAGCAGCGCCAGCGTGGTGATCGCAGCGTTCGGGCTGAGGATCAGCCAGATGCCGACGATCGTGCTGAGCACGCCCAGCACCAGCCACAGGATCCACGCGTGCTTGGGCACGCCCCGAACCTCGACGTCCTGGTAGGTCATGGCCGTTCCTCCCTGCGGTCCTTCGCGTCGCACACGACGCGAAGCCTCTCGGGAGCCTACGACCGGGGCCCCCCCCGGCCCCCCGGGTGGTG
>JAFAFZ010000183.1 GCA_023423215.1 Actinomycetes bacterium | reverse complement strand
GCGCTCACGGCGAGCACCGCCCGACGGCGGGGCGATGCGGTTCGCTCGGCCACGGGACCTGCCTCCACCGGACCAGGCTGCCCGCCCCGCCCCGCGGCCCCACCTCCAGCCCCACGGCCCGCTCAGGCACCGAGGTCCGTGCCGTCCGCCGCTCGTCCGGCCCGTGAACCCATGACAAGGTCCGAGCGGCGCCACTCGTGCAGGCTCCACAGGAACAGCGGCACGGCAGCACCCAGGCTGACCAGCACCTGCGCCGCGGCGACCAGGTCGAAGGACTCCTCGGACGCGCCGGTCAACGTCGCGACCGCCGAGAACAGGTAGGTCACCAGGCGTGCCACGCCGACGGTGCCGGTGCAGAGGGCGAGCGCGCCGAACCACCCCCGTCGCGACGCCGACCACAGGACGAAGTCGGAGCGCCGCTCGACCCGTCGTGCGTGCCGTCCGAGCAGCAGCGCGATCGGTGCGGCGACGAGCGCGACGGTGATCGCCCACGTCAGCGCGATCGGGTCCGGGTTGCCGGCCAGGCCCAGGTGCACCGCCGACGCCGTCGAGAGCGCGGCGACGCCGGACGAGACGGTCAGCGACGCGTAGGTCAGGGTCTGGCGGTCGACGGCACGCAGCGAGCGCAACGAGGTGCGCGCCGCGCTGTCGGCGTCCCACCCGCTCGCGACCAGCGAGGTCGCGATGTCGTCGGGTGTGCGCCCCTCGTTGCGCTGCTCGACGAGCCAGTGCGGCAGCTCGGACGAGCCGTTGCCGGGCCACGGTGCCGGGACCGGGCCCGCCGGTCGGGCTGCGGTCGATGCGTGGGGGGTGGTCGTGTCGGGCATCGTTCGGTCCTCCTCGGGCACCGGTGGCGCCCCCCCCACCACCGTCGGCCAACGCCGCGACGGCGACCATCCGGCGCGACCCCCAGATCGCCCTGGGGGCATCCCCGGCACGTCGCGCCGCGTCGAGGCTGCCTGGGTACGGTGTCGCATGCCGCGACTGGAGATCCGCTACGACCTGCGCAACCCGAGCTTCGCCGGGACGACCCCGGCCGAGCGCTACGAGGCGGCGCTCGACCAGATCGTCTGGGCCGAGGAGCGTGGCATCCGCACCGTCACCCTCTCCGAGCACCACGGCACCGAGGACTCGTACCTGCCCTCACCGCTCGTGTTCGCCGCAGCGGTCGCGGCGCGGACCTCTCGCATCAAGATCCGGGTCGCCGCGCTGATCGCACCGCTGCACGACCCGCTCCGCATCGCCGAGGACGCCGCGGTCGTCGACCAGCTCAGCCGGGGGCGGCTCGAGCTCGTCGTCGCGAACGGGTACGTCGAGTCCGAGTTCGCGATGTTCGGCAAGGACCTGGCCGACCGGGTGCCGGCGGTGGTCGAGGCCATCGAGACGCTGAAGGCCGCCTGGACGGGCGAGCCCTTCGAGTTCCGGGGGCGAACTGTCACGGTGCGACCGGCGCCGTTCCGCGAGCCGCGCCCGCCGATCTTCCTGGGCGGCGCCTCGGCCGGTGCGGCTCGTCGCGCGGCGCGCATCGCAGACGTCTTCTTCCCCTCCGACGGCACCTACTGGCCCGTCTACCGCCAGGCGATCCTGGACGCGGGCGGGCCCGACTTCGGCGAGATGCCGCCGGTCGGGCCGCGGTTCCTGCACGTGGCGCACGACGTCGACGCCGCGTGGGACGAGGTGGGGCCCTACGTCGCCAACGACCGGGGCTCGTACGGCGCGTGGGCCGCGCAGGCCGGCCTGGACACCGGCCATCGCCAGGTCACCGAGGACCACGGGCTGCGCGACGACCCCGAGTACCTGGTGCTGACCCCTGCGCAGTGCCGACAGCTGCTGGCGGACCTGGGGCCGTCCGGAACCCTGCCGCTCAACCCGATGATGGGCGGCATCCCACCCGAGCTGGCGTGGCGCAGCCTGGAGCTCTTCGCGACCGAGGTCCTGGGGCAGGAGTGACCCGGGAGCTCAGTCAGGAGCCATCGCGGTCGGATCGCTTCAACCGGCCAGGCGCACCGGTTCGGCCACCGACTCCGCGACCCGCACGCAGGTGCGGTAGAGCTCGCGACGCAGCTCGAGCACGTCACGCTCGCCGAGCCCGCAGGCGCTGACGAGGAAGGGCTCGTTGAGCCGCCAGCCGAGCGTCAGGGCGATGATCTGGGCGGCCGCGACCCGTGCGGCGTCCTCGGAGAGACCGGCCTGCTCGCGACAGCGGGCGACCAGCACGTCGGCGACCGGGTGCGAACGCCCCCCGTCGCCGACGTCGTCGCTCCCGGCCACCATGGCGTGGCCGATGAGGCGGGCGAGCGTCCCGGCGCCGTCACCGGCGACGACCGACTCGCCGCCCTGCTCGCGCAGCTCGTGCGCGCCCCGCTCGGCGAGCTCGTCGATCACCGCGGCGATGAGCGTGTCCTTGGTGCCGAAGTAGCGGTGGACGAGGCCGTGGTTGATGCCGGCACGTGCGGCGACCTCGCGCACCGAGATGTTCGGGGAGCCGGTCTCGGTCACGATCTCGGTGGCGGCGGCCAGCAGCGCCGCCCGGCCCTCTGCTTCCGTCAGTCGTGTTCGGGTCATCACTCCTGCTTCCTGCGACCACATCGGACCCACCGCTCGGATCCGATTCGTTCCGTGCCGGTACCCAGGAACTGCAACGGTCACACCCGCACCACGCTCCGTGGCGACCGCGCGACGGACCCGCCCGTGGCTGCGGGACGCCGGAGCGGCCGGGCGGGAGGAGCCCAGGGTCGAGAAATGGAGGTGCTCGCTGTCACACCCCTTCTCTAGGGTGCGTGGCGTGTCTGCCGTCAGAGCCGAAGGGTTGGTCAAGCGGTTCGGAGAGACCGAGGCACTCAGGGGCATCGATCTGGAGATCGATCGCGCAACGATCCTGGGTGTGCTCGGTCCCAACGGAGCCGGGAAGACCACCGCCGTCCGCATCCTCACCACCTTGCTGAAGCCCGACGGGGGCAAGGCCTTCATCGACGGCATCGACGTCGTGGCCGATCCCCGCCGGGCCCGCGCCCGCATCGGGCTCACCGGTCAGTACGCGGCGGTGGACGAGCGCCTCACCGGGTTCGAGAACCTGCAGCTGGTGGGCCGCCTCTTCCACATGCGAGCCGGAGAGGCCCGCGCCCGCTCGCGCGAGCTGCTCGAGCGGTTCAGCCTGGACGAAGCGGGCGACCGCGTCGTCAAGGGGTACTCCGGCGGCATGCGCCGCCGGCTGGACATCGCCATGAGCCTGATCGCCCGGCCCTCGGTGCTCTTCCTGGACGAGCCCACGACCGGTCTGGACCCGCGGTCCCGCCTCGAGATGTGGGACGTCATCGACGGCCTGGTCGCGGACGGCACGACCACGCTGCTGACGACGCAGTACCTGGACGAGGCCGAGCGCCTGGCCAGCTCGATCGTCGTCATCGACAAGGGCACGGTCATCGCCCGCGGCACCGCCGAGGAGCTGAAGGCGCAGAGCGGCGGCGAGCGGGTCGAGGTCACCGTCACGGACCCCGCGACGCTCGAGCGGGTCCCCGGCCTGCTCTCGCAGTTCGTGCTCGAGGGCGTCGCCGAGACGGTGGACGTGCCGAACCGCACGGTCAGCGTGCCGGTCCGCACCACCGACCACATCGTGCCGACCGTCGTGCGCACGCTCGACGAGCACCAGATCGACGTGCTCGACGTCGTCGTGCGCCGGCCCACCCTGGACGACGTCTTCCTCCAGCTCACGGGCCACCGTGCAGAGGACGACGAGGACCAGCCCGATCCCGTCCCCGCCACCACCGGAGGTCCGCGATGAGCGCGCTCACCGTCGATGCCACCTCGGGTCCCACGCCCGGCGACCACACCGTGCCCACCGGGCCCGCGTGGCTCGCCCGCGACACCTGGGCCGAGGCGTCCCGCCACCTCATCGCGACGTGGCGCAACCCCGACCTGCTGGTCTTCGCGGCCATCCAGCCGATCATGTTCGTGGTGCTGTTCGTCTACGTCTTCGGCGGGGCGATCAACATCCCGGGCTACGCCACCTACGAGCAGTTCGTCGTGCCCGGCATCTTCGCCCAGACGATCGTGTTCGGCTCGGCCTACACCGGCATCGGCATCGCCGAGGACATGCAGAAGGGCTTCATCGACCGGCTGCGCTCGCTGCCGATGTACCCCTCGGCCGTGCTCATCGGCCGCACCTTCTCGGACCTGCTGCGCAACATCTTCACCTTCGTGATCATGCTGATCGTCGGCTTCGTCGTCGGCTTCCGGCTCGAGGGCGGCATCGCCAACGCGGCGCTCGCCACGCTGCTGCTGCTGATGTTCGCCTTCGCCTTCAGCTGGATCCAGGCCTACATCGGCCTGTCGGTGAAGTCGGTCGAGGCGGCCAACTCGGCGGGGTTCATCTGGATGTTCCCCCTGACGTTCATCTCGTCCGCCTTCGTCGCGACCGAGACGATGCCGTCGTGGCTCGCGAAGATCGCGGACGTCAACCCGTTCACGATCGTCACCAACGCCAGCCGCGCGCTCTACAACGGCAAGCCGGTGGGCGACACGGTGTGGCAGTCCATCCTCTGGGCGGTCGGCATCACCGTCGTGTTCGCGTTCCTCTCGTTCCGGAAGTTCTCCTCCCGGTCGAAGTAGGGGCGTTCAGTCCAGTCCGGACAGCACCGCTGCGGTGAAGCGATCCGGGTCCTCGATCATCGGGTAGTGGCCGACGCCCTGCCGCACCCCGCGGGCGGCGTCGGGCCGCGCCCGGAGCAGTCGATCGGTCATGGGGAACACCGCGACGGGGTCCTGATCGCCCCACACGACGGTCAGCGGCGAGGGGTGCGTCTCGATCGCTCCGGTGAAGCGGGCCTCCTCGGCGCGACGGTCCTCGAGGTAGCGGATCGTGCGGGCCAGCAGTCGATGCCCGTCCGCACGTGACTCGAGCAACCACTGGGCGTCGAGCTCGACGGGGTCGACCGGGCTGCCCTCGGCGAAGGTGCCGGCGATCCCGGCGCAGTAGCCGTCGTCGGTGATGTGGTCCATCGCCTCGTCCGGCAGAGCGCTGAGCAGCTGCTGGCCGACGGTCAGCTGTGCCAGCTCCAGGTAGATCGAACCGTTGGCGAGCACCCGGCGTCGGAACGAGAGCGGGGAGCGACCTTCCAGGTCGCGGGCCAGCAGCTCGCCACCGACGGTGTCGCCCATGTCGTGGGTGAGCAGGTCGACCTCGCCCAACCCCAGCGCGACGGCGACCGCCTCGGCGGTGTCCGCGTGCAGGTGGATGCCGTAGCGGCGGTCCGGCTTGTCCGACAGGCCGAAGCCGAGCTGGTCGAACAGCACGACCCGCCGACGCCGCGAGAGCGCCGGCAGGACCGTGCGGAAGTCGAAGGAGTTGGTCGGGAAGCCGTGCACCACCAGCAGCGGCGGTCCCGCCGCGTCGCCCGGCGAGGGCTCGGACGCCGGGGTGTCGAGCACCCAGACCTCGCCCCACTCGGTCGGGACGCGCTCGCCGGAGCGCTCCCACGCGTCGACGATCTGCGCAGCGGTCCCCGTGTCGCTCATGCGGGCGACGGTAGTCGCACTCGCAGTGCGACTACCGGGGGATCACTTGTAGCGGAGCACGCCGCGGATGTTGCGGCCCGAGAGCATGTCGTCGAAGCCCTGGTTGATGTCCTCGAGCGCGTACTCGCGGGTCACCATGCCGGCCAGGTCCAGCTGGCCGTTGCGGTACAGGTGCATCAGCCGTGGGATGTCCGAGTGCGGGTTCGCCGAGCCGAAGATGGTGCCGACCAGCTGCTTCTCCATCAGCGTCAGGTCGCACAGCGAGATGCTGATCTGACCCTCGGACGCCGGGTGGATGTTCGTGACGACGACCTTGCCGCGCTTCGCGCACAGGGTCATGATCGGCGCGATCTGCTCGCCGTCGCCCACGCCGACGGCGCAGATGATCTTGTCGCACATGCGGCCCCAGGTGAGCTGCTGGATGAGCTCGTAGGACTCGCCGATGCTGTTGGCCGTGTGCGTGGCGCCGAACTTCAGGGCCTGCTCACGCTTGAACTCGACGGGGTCGATGGCGATGATGTTGCGCGCCCCGGCCAGGCGGGCGCCCTGCACCGCGGCGGCGCCGATGCCACCCACGCCGATGACCGCCACGTTGTCGCCGGGGCGGACCTCGGCGGCGTAGACCGACGAGCCCCAGCCGGTGGTGACGCCGCAGCCGACCAGGCAGGCCAGCTCGAGCGGGATGTCGTCCTCGATCTTCACGCAGGACATCTCGTTGACCACGGTGTGCTTGCCGAAGGTGCCCAGGCAGACCATGGTCCACAGGTCGGTGCCGTCCGCCGCGTGGTGGCGGCTCGTGCCGTCGAGCTGGGCGCCGACGAGCAGCGCCGCGCCGTTGTCGCACAGGTTCGAGTGGCCGTCCGCGCACGACTGGCAGTGACCGCACGCCGGCACGAAGCTGAAGACCACGTGGTCGCCGGGGGCCACGGTCGTGACGCCCTCGCCGACCTCGAGCACGACCCCGGCGCCCTCGTGGCCGCCGATCAGCGGGGTGATCGCGGGCAGGTCGCCGGTGCGGGCGTGGTCGTCCGAGTGGCACATGCCCGACGCGGTCATCTCGACCAGCACCTCGCCCGCCTTGGGCGGGTCGAGCGTGATCGTCTCGACGCTCCAGGGTGCGCCCTGCTCCCAGAGGATTGCGGCCTGCGTCTCCATCGTGGTTCCCCCTGTCGTGCCGCACGGACGGCGGCGCTGTCGGCTCCGCCACAATACGTACAACGAGAACCTGTTCTGAAAATTCAGACGCGTGCGCTCAGCTCCGCCAGCGCGACCAGCGCCTCGGGCGCGTCGGGGGCCGGGACGAACAGGTGGTCGTGGAAGTAGCCCGCGACCACGTTGCAGCTGATCCCGCGCTCGGCCAGCGCGGTCGACACCGCCGCGGTGAGTCCGACCGCCGCGAGCGCCGAGTGCACGCTCAGCGTGAGGCGAGCCATCGGCCGCGGGTCCTCGCACACGGCTCCGGCGGCGAGGGCCGCCCCGAGCTGGCCGGTCGGGATCACCGCCGTGGTGCCTTCGGCCTCTCGCACGACGACGACCGCGTCGACGCCGAGCGGCAGCGCCGCCGCCGGGTCGTGGGTGACGAAGACGTAGCTGGCCGGGTCCTGCTGCGGGCGCATCGAGCGCAGCAGGACCGC
>JAFAFZ010000136.1 GCA_023423215.1 Actinomycetes bacterium | reverse complement strand
CCCTGGTGGATGCGACTCGGCGTCTGGATCGGCGTGGTCCTCGTCCTCGGCACGCTGCTGACGGTGTTCACCGACGTCCCCGGCGTCACGGTGTTCGGCTCGCTCCTGCTCGGCGTGCTCATCCTGCGGGTCGGCTTCTTCTTCCTCCAGCAGTTCGCCACGCCGCCACCGCCGCCGCCGGATCCGGGCACGCTGCGCAAGGTGAAGCTGACGTACCGCTGCAACGTCTGCGGCACCGAGGTCCGCATGACGGCGGCCACCGACGAGGATCCGGAGCCGCCCCGCCACTGCATGGACGACATGCAGCTGGTCGCCCCGACGATGGAGTGACCGGGCCCGCGGACGGGCCGGCCCCGTGCCGTCCGCCGCGTCGTCCACAGGAGCGTGTCCCTGTCCACAGGGTGTGGACAGGCCTGGGAGTTGTCACCGGATCGACGCCTGATCGTCACCCGTCGGCCACACGAGCGTGCGGCGCCGGCGACGAGCGGGTCAGCGGTACTGCGTGGCGACGAGGATGCCGCCGAGGACCGAGACGAGCCCGGCGACCAGGTACCAGCCGTTGCTGCCGTCGTCCGAACCGGGCAGCACGCCCATGTAGCTCAGGACGATGAGCAGCAGGCCCAGGCCCCACAGGCCGAACATCAGGATGGGGACCCACCTGGGGCTCGGGCCACGCTTCACCGCTTGGGTGGGTGCGGTGTAGCGGGTCGGGCCGGACTCGGCCTTGCGCGCCTTGGGCGGGGTGACCCGCTTGCTCGTGGTCGATGCGGCGCCGTCGTCCTCGTCGACCTTGCGCTTCCCGGGTGTGGCCATGGGCCGAGAGGATAGACCGAACCCGTTCGGACGACACCCGGCACGCGACGTACGCTCGGCGCCGTGGGCGCCCGGATCCTCGTCATCGACAACTACGACTCGTTCGTCTACAACCTCGTCCAGTACCTGGGTGAGCTGGGCGCGGAGCCGGTCGTCCACCGCGACGACGCCATCTCGCTCGAGCAGGTCGAGGAGCTCGACCCCGACGGCATCCTCATCAGCCCGGGTCCGGGTCACCCGTCCGACGCCGGCCTCTCGAACGAGGTCATCCGCACGTGGGGCGCACGCCGTCCGGTCTTCGGGGTGTGCCTCGGGCTGCAGTGCATCGGCGAGGTCTTCGGCGGGCGGGTCGTCCGTGCGCCGCAGGTCGTGCACGGCAAGACGTCGTTCATCCGCCACGACGGCGAGGGCGTGTTCGACGGGCTGCCGGACCCGCTCGAGGCGACCCGCTACCACTCGCTGATCGTCGAGCGCGAGTCGCTCCCCGACGAGCTCGAGATCACCGCGCAGACCGACGACGGGCTCATCATGGGCCTGCGCCACCGCGAGCTGATGGTCGAGGGCGTGCAGTTCCACCCCGAGTCGGTGCTGACCGCCGGCGGGCACGACCTGGTGGGGAACTTCCTGCGCCGCTGCGGCGCCGACGCCACCCGCTGAGCGCGTCCGAGCCCGAGCGCTCAGCCGCGGGTCGTGGTGGTCGCTCCCGGCACCGTCGTCGTGGGCGCGGTGGTCGTCGTCGTGGGCGCAGCGAGGACGCCGACGTTGACGGTCAGGCTCGTCCCGTTCGCGACGCGGGAGCCGGCGACCTGGCCCTGCGAGATCACCAGGCCGATGCGGGTGTCCCCCGCCGGCAGCTCCTGGTTGCGCACCGAGGCGGTCAACCCGTAGTCCCGGGCGACGCGTGCGGCCGACGCGCTGGTCAGCCCGACCAGGTCGGGCACGGTCACCGGCAGCTCGGCGCTGGCGATCGCCACGTCGACCGGCTGGTGACGCGGCGCCTGCTCACCCGCTGCCGGGGTCGTCTCGAGCACCGTGCCCGGCGCCTGGTCGGGGCTGTAGCGCTCGATGACCTCGCCGACGGTCAGATCCGCCCGGGCCAGCTCGACGACCGCCTCGCCGACGCTGCGGCCCACGACCTCGGGCACCGTGCGCGGCGCGGGCCCCTGCGACACCCGGACCGTCACCGTCGAGCCGGGTGCGGCACGTTCGCCCGTGGCGGGCGACGAGTTCACGACCTCGCCGGGCCGCACGGCCTCGTCGTAGACGTCCTCGACGGCGCCCACGAGCCCGACGGTCTGGAGCAGCTTCACGGCCTCGCCGCCCTGCAGCCCGCTCAGGTCGGGCACGTCGATGCCGGCCGGGCCGTCGCTGACTCGTAGCCGCACCTGCGACCCCACCTCGATGCGCGTGCCGGCGATCGGCTGCTGGTCGATGACGACGTCGACGGGGACGATCTCGTTGCTGTCCAGCTCGACGTCGACGATCAGGCCCAGCCGTTCCAGCTCGGTCTGCGCCTCGGCCAGGCTGCGCCCCGACATCCGGGGCAGCACGACCTGGACGATCTCGGCGTGGTCCTCGTCGCCGGCGAGCGACGAGCCGAAGGCCAGCACGCCGATCAGGAGCAGGACGAGCAGCACGCCCATCCCGACCGCCACCGCGACCGGGTGCTCGAGCCGGTCGATCTGCTCGAGCGAGCCGATCTCGGTGATGCGCTCCTCGGCGTCCGCGCCCTCGGCGGCGGGATCCTTCGGGACGGGACGGTCCCCGACCGGAGAGCTCCGCGGCGACGCGGCCGTCGGGGCGTCGGCGACGGGCTCGGAGCTCGCTGTCACCGCCGCGGTGTCGGTCGCCGTCTCGGTCCCGGTCGCGGTGTCGGTCGCGGTGTCGGTCGCCGCCGCAGCGTCGTCCTCGGGGTCGGCGTCGGGGCGGGTGCCCGGTGTCGGATCGGCCACGTCAGCCTCCCGGCCGTCGGGTCGTCGTCGTGGCGGGCGTGGTCGTGGTCGTCGTGGTGGTGGTGGTCGTGCGCGGCGCCGGGGCCTCACGACCGACGACGATCGTGACGACCTGACCGGGTCGCAGCAGCGTGCCGGCGGCGGGGCTCTGTTCGTAGACGTTGCCCTTGCCGGTGTCGCCGATGCCGAGCAGCCGGCCGGCCACGTCGACCACGAAGCCGGCGCCCTCGAGCCGCGACGTCGCCGGGCCCTCGAGGATGTTGGTCACGTCGGGCACCTCGACGGGCGCCGCGCCGTTGGACACGACGAGCGCCACCGGGGTGTCCCTCGGGACGGGCGTCTCGGCCGGAGGGTCGCTCGACACGACCGCGCCGGGCGGCGCGTTCGGATCGTCGACCTGCGTGACGGTGCCGAGCAGCAGTCCGGCGTCGCCGAGCTGGAAGGCGGCACCCTCGAGCGCCAGCCCCACCACGTTGGGGACCGGCCGGACCGCCGGCCCCGTGGACACCTCGAGCCGCACGACGTCCTCGCCGGTGACCTGGACGCCGGCTGCGGGCTGCTGCGACACGACGACGCCGTCGGGCAGGAGCTCGTTCGGGACCTCGGTGACCTCGAGGGTCACGCCCGCGTCCTCGAGCGGCGGGGTGACCTCGACGAGGGGACGGCCGACCGCCTCGGGCATCTCGACGCGGTTGGTGCCGTTGCTGACGACGAGCTCGAGGTCGGTCCCGCTGCGCACGCGCTCCCCCGGCTCGGGATCCTGGCCGATGATGCTGTCGCGTGGCGCGGTCAGGCTGAAGCTGGTGCGCGTCGTCACCTCGAGCCCCAGGTCCTGCGCCTCGGCCCGTGCCCCGGGCAGCGCCCGGCCCGAGAAGGCGGGCACGGTCACGATGCGGTCGCGGCCCATCAGGGCGTCGACCGGGTTCAGGG
>JAFAFZ010000106.1 GCA_023423215.1 Actinomycetes bacterium | reverse complement strand
GCGCTCGACCGTCCTCGCATCCGCCGCCGCCCCGACATCGGCTTTCGTTGCTGATGGCGCCCGGATTTCGGCCTGAGCGGCAACGAAAGCCGAGCCGGACCCCAGCGCGGCGGCCGGAACGATGCTTTCGTTGCTGATGGCGCCCGTATCTGGGCCTGAGCGGCAACGAAAGGAGGGCCGGACCCCAGCGCGGCGCCCGGAACGAGGCTTTCGTTGCTGATGGCGCCCGTATCTGGGCCTGAGCGGCAACGAAAGCCGAGCCGGACCCCATCGGCGCCGGGCTCGCTGCGCTCGCGCCGTCGCTAGAGCAGCCGCTCCATCAACGTCACGTCGAGCCAGCGGCCGAACTTGCGGCCGACCTCACGCTCGTGGCCGATCACCTCGAAGCCGCACGCGGCGTGCAGGCCGATCGACGCCTCGTGGTCGGCCACGATCCTGGCCATCATGGCGTGGAAGCCGTGGGCCCGGGCGGTGTCGACCAGCGCCTCGAGCAGGAACCGTCCGATGCCGCGGCCCTGGTGGTCGGCGTGCACGTAGACCGAGTCCTCGACCGTGGTCGAGTAGGCGGCCCGGTCCCGGTAGGGCGACAGCGCCGAGTAGCCGACGACCTGCTCGGCTGCGTCGTCCCGGGCCGGGTCGACCGCGACCAGCACGATGCGGGCACCCGAACGGTCGGTGATCCACGCACGCTGCTCGTCGAGGGTGCGCGGGATCAGGTCGAACGTCGCCGTCGAGGTCAGCACGACGGGGTTGTAGATCTCCATCAACGCCGCGGCGTCGTCGGGCACGGCCGGTCGGATCAGCACGCCGGCACGCTACCGCCGCGCCACGGGGAGCTCGGGGCCGATCGGGGCGACCGGCGGCGCCGGCGGGGGAGGGGAGCGGCGACGCTCAGAACGCGGTGGTCGCGGCCCGCACGATCGGCGTCGGCTCGATGATGCCGATCGCGCCGGTCATCGACTCGACGTGCGCCCACGAGCTCACCGTCGTCGACTCCGTCAGCAGGATGATCTGCTGGTGCTCCGAGCTGCGGACCATGACCTCGAGCAGCGCGGGCAGGACGCCCTGCTCCAGGTTCGAGAACGGCTCGTCGAGCAGGGCCGGGAAGCTCTCGCCGGCGGAGCCGAGGTTGCGCAGCTCGCCGAGGCGGCCGACGACCGCGTGGGCGATCGCCGCGGTGTCGTCGACGTGGCGGTCGTCCTCGACCGCACCGTGCGGCTGCACCTGCAGCCGGAGCTGCGCGGCACTCGTGATGTCGTTCTGGTTGGTCAGCGCCCAGTCGACGTCGACCTCGCCGGCCAGGGCCGACCAGCGCTGCGCGGCGTCGCGGTGCTCCTCGGCGGCGTTGATCAGGCGGCGACGGCCGATGTCCGAGGACAGCAGGCTGTTGACCCGCTGCAGGTGGAAGCCCAGGTAGGACTGCGCGCCCGCGTCGGCCAGGGCGGCCTCCTCGTCGTCACGGGCGGACTCCATGCGGCGCCAGTACACGAGCGACACGAGCACGGCGGCTGCGGCGATCGCGGCGAGCGGCACCACGCCGACGGTGCCGGCGAAGCGCACCACCGGCAGGGACAGCAGCGCCGCGAGGCCGGCGACCACGAACGTCACGCGGCGCACCGACTCGCTCTGGGCCTGGCTGCGCTCGAACGCCTCGTGCCGCTGCTCGATCCGCTCGATGACGGCCGCGTCCTCGACGCTGGAGCCGACGGCGTCGGCTTCGTCCTCGAGGCGGCGCTGGGCGCTGCGCAGGGCCTCGGCGGCGACCCACAGCTGGTTCTGGTCGACGCGGGCGAGCTGCTGGATCAGGTGGTCGCGCTCGGTGGCCTCGGCCAGGTCCTGCGCGGTGAAGCGCATGGTGCGGCGGGCGCTGCGCGGGTCGAGCCCGGCGCGGGCGAGCAGGTCGATCTCGCCCGAGGCACCGACGAACTGCGAGGTCACGTCGACCCGCTCGTCGACGTCGATCACCCGGTGGTCGGCGCCGTTCGGGCGGAAGATCGCGAAGCGGTGGCCGTTGTCGGCCATCAGCTCGAGGTGCACACCGGATCTGGAGTTGCCCAGGGCTCCGATGAACTCGTTCACCAGGCCGTCGCGTTCCATCTGGCCGAGACCGGAGATGACCGTGAGGCGCGGGTGGAGGTCGAAGGCGATGCTGTTGTCGCCGGATTCGATGACGAGACGTTCGAACTGCACGAGTGGTGCATCGGCGGTCGACCACGGTTCCTTGAGCGCCTGCGGCGGGCCCGTCGTTCTGTTGTCGACGCGCGTGCCGTCCCGCTAGTCTCGGCCTCCGGCCCGGCGGCTCGTCCGGCGGCCACGCCCCCTTAGCTCAGTCGGCAGAGCGCTTCCATGGTAAGGAAGAGGTCGTCAGTTCAATTCTGACAGGGGGCTCGCTCGAGTGGCACCTCGGTGCCGCTCCCGCAGCGGTGCGTGGTGGTCCTCCGGGGCGGCCTCGTGCCGTGCCCCACAGGGCGGCGTAGCTCAGTTGGTCAGAGCACTCGGCTCATAATCGAGGGGTCGCCGGTTCAAGTCCGGCCGCCGCTACCGTCCTCGACGGTCACCGTCCGTCCCGCCCGCCACGTCGCCGGCAGGACGCATCGACCGCCGACACCACGACGGCAGTCGTCAGGGGTTCCTCCTGCCATCGGGCCGGCAGTGGGAACCCCTGGCTTGTCCTCATCGGCGGTTGCCTCCACACTAGGAGCCGCCGTGTCGCAGGTTCGTGGCCTCCACCCTGGCCTCGGCACCGTTCGAACCCCACAGGAGCAGGAACCGCAATGGCCTCCGACAAGCGTGTCAAGGTGACGCTCGAGTGCACCGAGTGCAAGCGTCGCAACTACATCACCAAGAAGTCCAAGGTGAACGACCGCGAGCGCATCGAGCTCAAGAAGTACTGCCGGTTCGACCACAAGCACACCCTCCACAAGGAGACGCGCTAGTCCGTCGCCGGCCCCCGGCCCCCCGGCGCCCGCCGGCACCGGGAACCGAATCCGCAGCAACGCCGACGAGGCACCCGAGAGGGTGCCTCGTGCGCGTTAGCATCGTCTCCCATGCCGGACCGACCGACGCCGTCCGAACCCGCCGTAACCTCCCGTGGTCCCGGCCGGTCGGACCCTCCGGTGCACGACGAGCTGGCCGACCTGGTCGACGCCGCGAAGGCGGGCGACGGGGCGGCGTTCGAGCAGCTCGTCGAGCGCACCTACCGGGACACCTACACCCTGGCGTTCCGGTTGACGGGCAACGAGGAGGACGCGAGGGACGTGACGCAGGAGGCCTATCTCCGGGCGTACCGCGGCCTGCCCCGCTTCCGTGGTGACGCGCAGTTCACCACGTGGATGTACCGCGTCACCGCCAACTGCGCGGCGACGTACCTGCAGCGCCGCGGACGCCACCGCCACGACGAGCTGCCCGACGCCGCCGAGCTGGTGGACCTGCGCACCGACGTCGACCCCGAGCTGCGTGCGGACGCCGGCGACCTGCGGGGCCGCCTGCTCGTCGCGCTGGACACGCTGCCGCCCAAGCTGCGCGCGGTCGTGGTGCTGCGAGACGTCTACGAGATGTCCCACGAGGCGATCGCCGCCGAGCTGGGCATCAGCGGCACGGCCGCCAAGGTGCGCCTGCACCGCGCGCGCCACAAGCTGCGCTCGGAGCTGTTCCCCGAGCTGGACCAGGTGGACTCCCGTGCGGTGTGACGACGTCGCCCTGGCCCTCTCCGAGGCGGCCGACGGATCGGTCGCGCTGCCGCGCCAGGCCGAGCGCCACGTCGAGCGCTGCCTGCGCTGCCAGGCGGAGCAGGTGCAGTACCGCAAGGTCATCCGCGCCATGCGCTCGCTGCGGCCCCAGCTGGTCGAGCCCGACCGCGACCTGCTCGTCGAGATCCTGGCGGCCGTCGCCGAGGACGCCGGACGGGGTCCGATCCGCTCGATCCTGGAC
>JAFAFZ010000102.1 GCA_023423215.1 Actinomycetes bacterium | reverse complement strand
GCGGGACGCGGGGCACCTCGGTCGTCGCCGGATCGAGCACGACCAGCGTGGCCGCGGACTCGTCGGGCTGCTCCCTCCGGCCCAGCACCGCGAGGGCGTCGTCGTCGCCGACGTCGCGACCCGCGGCCTCGCTCAGCAGCCACCGCACCTCGAGCAGGTCGCAGTACGCCTGGATCGGGTCGCCGCGGCGGCCGACCGCCCGGTGCGCCCGCTCGGACCCGGGCAGCACGACCTCGTCCATCCAGTGGCGCGCGGCGATCGACTCCGGCACCTCTCGACCCACCTCCTGCTGGAGCTGCATGTGGTAGGCGTGCAGGTCGTTCAGCAGGATCGTCGCCTGCCCCTCCCCCACCTCCATGCCGGTCAGGCGCTGGAGCGTGCTCGAGTGGAAACGGCGCTCCGCGACGGCGACCTTCATGCGCACCTGCTCGCCGGCGGGCTCCAGGCGCACCTCGTCGACGGCGAAGCCGGCGTCGTTCAACCGGCGCAGGCGGGCGTCGATCTCGTAGTGGTCCTCGAGGCCGAGCACCGGCTCGTCGTGCAACAGGCCCCAGAGCTGCGCGTAGCGATCCGCGATGCCACGCGCCTCGTCGAGGATGCCGGGCAACGCCTCGGGCGGCTCCTCGCGCCGGGCGGCGACGTCGAGCAGACCGCCGGCGACGTTCTCGACGGTGATCTCGAGGTCGTAGCGCCGCTGGCCGTCGGTGAGTCGGTCGTGCATCTCGGCCGTCTCGGCGTCGACGAGCCACGCCTGGATGCTCTGCCCGTCGCGCATGAACAGCGAGTTCGCGAGCGAGCAGTCGCCCCAGTAGATGCCGTTGCGGTGCAGGTCGACGAGCAGCACCGCGACGGCGTCGAAGAGCCGCCCGCGGTGCACCGCCATCGACGCGGGGATGCGCATGAGCAGCCGCCGGTACTGCCACGAGCGCTCCAGGTAGTGCGTGACCAGCACGGCGGTGTCGTCCGCCGGCTGCACCACGACGCCGGCGACGCGCACGGCCGCGAGCCCGCGGCGCTCCAGCTCGCGCAGCACGGTGTACTCGCGGCGCGCCAGGCGGGGCGGCAGCGACTTCAGCGCCCAGAGCCGGCGGTCCGCCTCGGCGAAGCGCACCAGGTGGCGGCTCGGTCCGACCGGCAGGTCGCGCAGCGCCACCTCGGTCGGGTCCCACTGCTCGAGCGGCTCGGCCCACGGCAGCGCGAGCAGCTCGGGAGTGGTCACCCGCAGTCGCAGCTCGGGGGTGGATCTGGTCCGCACGGTGCCTCCGGCTCCCCTCGCCGCGGTGCTGCCGTCACGCCGGCTGGTGCGATCCCGTGGACGACGACGTCAGCCCGTCGCGACCAGCTGGCGGGTGAGGTTCTCGCCGGTGCCCGCGTCGAACACGTGCAGACGTCGGGGGTCGAACCAGAGCCGGGCCTGCGCCCGGTCGTTGATGCGGCTGGCCGGGTCCAGGGCGACCACCAGCTGGCTGCGCAGGTGCTCGGTGTCCAGGTCGCGTGCCAGCTCCGCCAGCGCGGCCAGGGTGTCCGGCGGCGCGTCGTAGGGCACGTACGCGTACTGCTCGTTGCCGAGCCACTCCACGACGTCGACCGGCGCCTCGAAGGTGATGCCGCCGTCCAGCTTCGA
This sequence comes from Actinomycetes bacterium, assembly GCA_023423215.1. Classification (GTDB taxonomy): domain Bacteria; phylum Actinomycetota; class Acidimicrobiia; order Acidimicrobiales; family Microtrichaceae; genus JAFAFZ01. Next base: position 1,410 of record JAFAFZ010000102.1, on the reverse strand, counting down.
GCCGTCCAGCAGCTCGTGGTCCTCGAAGCGCTCGGGACGGATGCCGACCATGACGTACTCGCGGTCGCCCACGACGTCGCGCAGCTCGGACGACATCTCGAAGCTGACGAACGGCAGCTCGAGCTGCCCGCCGTTGGAGCGGGCGGGCACGAAGTTCATCGGCGGCGAGCCGATGAACCCGGCGACGAACATGTTCACCGGGTGCTCGTAGAGCTCGCGGGGCGTGCCGACCTGCTGCAGCTCGCCCTTGCGGAGCAGCGCCACCCGGTCGCCCAGCGTCATCGCCTCGGTCTGGTCGTGCGTGACGTAGACCGTCGTCGTGCCCATGCGCCGCTGCATGCGCAGGATCTCGGTGCGCATCTGGCCACGCAGCTTCGCGTCCAGGTTCGACAGCGGCTCGTCGAACAGGAACACCTTGGCGTCGCGCACGATCGCCCGGCCCATCGCGACGCGCTGGCGCTGACCACCGGAGAGGTTGCTCGGCCGGCGGTCCAGGTGCTCGGTCAGCTCGAGCGTCTCGGCCGCCTCGTGCACCTTTGCGCGGATCTCGTCCTCGGACAGGTCCTTGCGCAGGCGCAGCGGGAAGGCGATGTTCTCGAACACGGTCAGGTGCGGGTAGAGCGCGTAGTTCTGGAACACCATCGCCAGGTTGCGCTCACGCGGCGCCTGGTCGTTGACCCGCTCCCCGTCGATGTACATGTCGCCCGAGGTGATGTCCTCGAGGCCGACGATCATGCGCAGCAGGGTCGACTTCCCGCAGCCCGACGGACCCACCAGGATCATGAACTCGCCGTCCTCGATCTCGAGGTCGACGTCGTTCACGGCCGGGAAGCCGTCCCCGTACTGCTTGACGATGTGCTGCATCGAGATGGACGCCATGTCGACGGCTCCCTTCCTGAGGGGTCGGCCCCGGTGCGGAGGGTGCGGGTCCGGGCCGGATCAGCCCTTGACCGCACCCGAGGTGAGCCCGGCCACGATGCGCCGCTGGAACAGCAGCACGATGATGACGACGGGGATGGTGACGACGACCGACGCCGCCATGATGGCGGTGACGGGCGACTGGAACTGCGACGAGCCGGTGAAGAACGAGAGCGCGGCGGGCACGGTCCGTGCCCGGTCGGTCGACGTGAGCGACGTGGCCAGGAGGAACTCGTTCCAGCAGAAGAAGAAGGTGAGGATCGCGGTGGTGAACACCCCCGGCGCGGCGAGCGGCACGATCACCTTGCGGAACGCCTGCCACGGCGTCGCGCCGTCCACCTGCGCGGCCTGCTCCATCTCCCAGGGGATCTGACGGAAGAACGCCGACATCGTCCAGATCGACAGCGGCAGGGCGTAGGTCAGGTACGGGATGATGAGCCCGATCCAGGTGTCGTAGATGCCCAGGCCTCGCCACATGTTGAAGAGCGGACC
>JAFAFZ010000087.1 GCA_023423215.1 Actinomycetes bacterium | reverse complement strand
GTGTCGGCGACGGCCTCGTCGATGACCTGGGTCGAGGTCACGTCGGTGGCGGCGTCGAAGAGGACCTGCCCGTTCGCGTCCTCGACCCGGCGGATGAAGTACGGCGGCGTGTGCCGGCCTCGGTCCGCGAACGTCGAGTACGCCGAGGCCATGTCCAGCACCGACACCTCGCCCGTGCCGAGCACGAGCGCGTACTGCGGGTCCAGCTCGGCGGTCACGCCCAGCCGGTTCGCCATCTCGGCGACCCGCTGCGGCGTCACCAGGTTCACCATGCCGGCGTAGACGGTGTTGGACGACTTCCAGGTCGCCTCCTCGACGCTGACGACGCCCAGGTCGACCTTGTCGAAGTTCTGCGGGGACCAGAGCTTGCCGGGTTCGGTGAACACGCCCGGGAACTGCGTCGTCGGCGGCGCCCGGAACGGCGACTCGATCGAGTACCCGTCCTCGATGAAGGCGGCCAGTGCGAAGGGCTTGAACGTCGAGCCGGGCTGGCGACCCGAGCCGCCGCCCTGCTTGCCCAGCGCCAGGTTCACCTTGTTGTTGGCGAAGTCGGTGCCGCCGACCATCGCCCGGACCCGACCCTGCTCGTCGACCGCGACGAGCGAACCCGAGGGGCCGTCCGGCTGGTCGAGCGTGTCGGTGACCGCGTCGTAGGCCTCTTGTTGCATCTCGGGGTCGTAGGTCGTGTACACCCGCAGGCCCTGCGTCTCGGCCCCCGCCCCGAAGCGCTCGCGCAGCTGCTGGCGGATGAGCGTGATCCAGTACTCCGAGCCGACCTCGGCGTAGCGCACGTTGCCCAGGTCGGTCTTCTCGGCCGGCCGCGGCAGGACCGTCATCTGCTGGGCGTTGCCGTCGGGACCCAGCCCCGTCCAGTTCCACGGGACGGCGTCCGCCTCGTCGGCCTGCTCCTGGGTGATGTACCCCTCGGTCACCATGCCGTTCAGCACCGTGCGGCGCCGGCGCGAGGCCTCGTCGGGGTCGCGGGTGGCATCCGCGCGCTCGGGCGAGCGGATCAGACCGGCGAGGTACGCGGCCTGGTGCAGCTGGAGGCTCTCGACGCCGATGTTGAAGTAGGACCGGCTGGCGGCCTCGACGCCGTAGGCGCCGCGGCCGAAGTAGATCTCGTTCAGGTAGCGGGTGAGGATGTCGCGCTTGTCGAGCTCGCCCTCGAGCTTCACCGCCAGCACGCCCTCCTTGAGCTTGCGGGTGAGCGTGCGCTCCGAGGTCAGGTACGTGAGCTTCACGTACTGCTGGGTGATGGTGGAGCCGCCCTGCTGCGAAGCGCTGTCACCCAGGACCGACTGGTAGAAGGCACGCCCGATGCCGACCGGGTCCACGCCACCGTGGTCGAAGAACTTGCGGTCCTCCGCGGACAGCACCGCCTGGACCAGCACCGGGGGCAGGTCCTCGTAGTCGACGTTGACGCGCTCCTCTGCCGCGGAGAGGTGCGCCATCGAGTTCTGGAAGTCGCACTCCCCGTCCGCGACGGTCAGGTCGCACACGAACGTCGTCTCCATCGACCGCTTCGCCGGAGGCAGGTCGATCGTGCTGAGCGCCATCCACACGGCGCCGACCGACACCACGGCCAGGACCAACAGGACGTACCCGAACCGCCGGAGGCGCCAGAGGAAGCTGCGCTTGCCGGCCATCCGAACAGTCTGGCCGCGGCGGCGGTGTCCGTCCCAGCGGGACTGAGCGCCTCTCAGTCAACGGCTGCGTCGGGCGGTGCTCAGGTCTCGTCGAGCGGGGCGACCTGGAGCAGGTGGTTCCACCGGCAGGTCGTGCACACCTCGACCGAGTAGCAGCGCCGACCCGAGCGCTCGCTGCCGAGCTTGCGCAGCTCGGCACGAGTGTTCACCGGACGGCCTCCGGGCGGCAGGCGCGGCCCGAACACGTAGCGCACGACCCGCAACGTCGACTCGCCGCAGACCGGACACGCGACCGTCGAGCCCTGCGAGCAGTGCAGCGCGACGCGCATGAGCTCGGCCTGCGCGTCGCAGACGTCGGCCTGGGTGAGCTCACCCGCGCGGTAGCGGAACAGGAGCTGGCGCCGGGCGAACCGGTAGTCGACGCTGCCCGGTGCTTTTCCGGGTCGACCCGGTGACTCGGGCTGCAGGAACGGCACGGGGCGCGAGGATACCGCCGCGCCCCGTCGCGACCGACGGCACCCCGACCAGACGCGGAGCGGCCTCCACGGGCATCCACGCCGAGGTCGGACCGCTCGGACAGACTTCGCAGCGATGTCCGACTCGCTCACGCACCACCCCGGGGTACGGCGTCATCCGTCCGCAGGCAACCTCAACATGCGCCCGACGCTGGTCCGCGTCGGCGACGGACCCGCCCCGCTCCCCCCGGCCAGCTACCCCCACGGCACCGAGCTGCCGACGGACACCGTGCGCTTCGGGCCGGACCTGGACGACGCGATGCTCAGCAAGCTGATCGGCTCGGTCGGGCCGCTCGAGGGACGTCGAGTGCTGGACCTGGGGTGCGGTGCCGGATCCTCGGCGGTCTCGCTCGCGCGTCGGGCGCCCGCGTCCTCGCGGTCGGGCCCGCGGCCGCCCGG
>JAFAFZ010000150.1 GCA_023423215.1 Actinomycetes bacterium | reverse complement strand
CCGTCTCGTGGGCTCGGAGACGTGTATAAGACACAGGCTCGGGCCGGTGCCGCGCCGGGTCGGGCTGACCCTGGTGGTGGTCGGTGTCCTGGTCGACCTGGCGCTGCGCAGCCGCGCCGCGGGTGTCGCCGCGGTGCTGGCGGTCGCCGTCGCGGCGTTCGGGCTCGCGTGCGCCGGCCGCGTGTGCCGGCCCGTCGGACGCCTCCTGCTGGTGGTCGCCGTCGGCGTGTCGCTCTTCCTGGCGATCCGGGCCGACCCGCTGCTCCTCGCGATCGACGTCGTGCTGGTCGCGGTGCTCGTCTCGCTCGCGTGCTCGTCCGAGCTCGGCGCCCGCCGGCGTGGCACCTCGTTCGGGGTCACCGCGCTGCGGCTCGCCCGCTCGACCGCGACGACCTGCGTGGCGGTGCCGCCGGCGTGGCACTCGGTCACGGCCATCGGCCCGAGCGGCGGCGCCCGGATGCGCGAGCGAGTGCTGCCGCTCCTCCGTGGCGTGCTCGTGGCGGCGCCGTTCGTCGTGGTCGTCGGGGCGATCCTGGCGCTGGCCGATCCGGTGTTCGCCGCCTGGCTGGACCTCGAGGTCGACCGCGACGTGGTCTGGGACGTCGTGATCGTCGCCGCGACCGCCTGGGTGCTCGCGGGCTGGTTCCTCCAGGCGACGCGCCCTCCGGAGGAGGGGCCGCGCCGCGCGACGCCGGTCCTCGGCGCCGTCGAGGGCGCCGTGGTCATGGTGGGCCTGACGGCCGTCTACGCCGTCTTCGCCGCATCGCAGTGGGTGGTCGCGCAGCGCGGCGCCGCCTACGTCGCCCGGACGACCGGCGTGACCTACGCGGAGTACGCGCGCTCGGGCTTCTTCCTGCTGCTCGCGGCCGCGGGGGTGACCGTCGTCGCGCTGCTCTGGTTGCGCTCGTCGGTGGCCCGCACCCCGGGGGCGGCGTCACGTGTGTTCGCCACCTCCGGCGTGCTGGCGTCGCTGCTCACCCTCGTCGTCGTGCACGCCGCCCTGAGCCGGCTCGGGCTGTACGAGGACGCGTTCGGCCAGACCCGCCTGCGCTGGTACAGCACGGCGTTCGCGTGGTGGCTCGGCGCGGCGTTCCTGGTGGTCGCGGCGTCGTTCGTCCGCCTCACGCGGTTGCGGCGGGACTGGCTGCCGACCGCGCTCGGTCTGGCCGTGCTGGTCGGGGTGGTGCTGGTGAACGTCGCGGACCCGGACCGTGCGGTGGCGACGCACAACGTCGAGCGGGCGCTGGGGGTCGAGGGTGCGACCTTCGATCCGTACTACGCGGGACGGCTCTCCGCCGACGCCACCCCGGTGCTGGCCGACGCGGTCCCGCGGCTCGCCGAGTACGACGCGGAGCTGCTGACCTCGTCGCTCTGCGAGGGGTACGACCCGGACGCCCCCGTCGCGTGGAACCTGGCCGGCCGGGAGGCCGCCGCGGCGCTGTCCGAGCTCTGCCGCTGACGTCCAGCCCCGGCTGCGCCGTCGTCGCGACGCCGACCGCTCTGCGTTCAACCGGTCGGTTGATAAGGTGTGCGGCACGTCGTGACGGAGGTGTGGACATGAGCGAGATCTCGGAGCGGTACCGCCGGGCGGCCGACGGCTTCTCCCGTCGGGTCGACGGTGTCGAGGGGGACGGATGGGACCGCCCCGCACCGTGCGAGGGGTGGGTGGCCCGCGACGTCGTCGGGCACCTGGTCGAGTGGGTCCCCGGCATGTTCGCCGGCACCTGGGGGCTCGAGCTCGAGCCCGGCCCGTCGGTGGAGGACGATCCTGCCGGAGCCTGGGCGTGGTTCGACCGCACCGCGCAGGGCTGGCTCGACGATCCGGAGCTGGCGCCGAGCGAACGCGACACGCCCATGGGACGCATGTCCTTCGAGGCCGCGTTCGACATGATCGCCACGAGCGACGTGCTGCTGCACACCTGGGACCTGGCGCGGGCGACCGGCCAGGACGAGCAGCTGGACCCCGACGAGGTGCACGGCATGCTCTCGGGCATGGAGTCGATGGACGACACGCCCATGCGCGAGAGCGGCCACTACGGGCCGCGGGTCGAGGTGCCCGAGAAGGCGGACGAGCAGACCCGGTTGCTCGCCTTCATCGGGCGCCGGCCCTGACACGGACCCGGCGCCGCTGCCGGGCCGGCTCGGGTCAGGCCTTCGCGACGAGCGTCGTCTCGGAGGTCGACCGCGTGAACGAGGCGCGGGTGCACACGCCGAGCACCACGACCACGCCGGCGGTCGTCACGCCGCCGACCGAGCCCCAGGCGCCGGTGGCCGCGGCGACGGCGACGGCCATCTGCAGGCCGATCACGACGCGGCGCACGGTGGGCCCGAGCAGGTCGAAGCGGCGGTGGAACGAGGTGAGGCGCTCGGGCACCGTCAGCCGCACGCCCAGCAGGATCGCCAGCCCGCGCACGAAGCCGAACAGCACGCAGATGCCGAGGGCGACGAGCGGTGCGCCGGTCAGCGCGGCGAGCGCGACGGTCAGGTAGACGGCGGCCGTCATGATGTAGGTCGACAGCCCGGTGCCGATCTGCCAGCCGAAGCCCAGTCCGTAGACCCACGAGCGGTACTGGTCGAGCCAGACCTCGTCGACCTGGCGACGGTGGTGCGGCATCTCGGTGCCGATGCCGAGGTCCATCGCTGCGGTGGCGACCGCGAGCACTGCGGCGATGCCGAGGGTCACGGCGACCGGGGGGTCGAGCAGGGCGACGGCGAACGCACCGGCGACGGCGAGCAGCCCGAGCGTCGCGCCGCCCAGCGTCGCGCCGAGCACGAACCACGCGGCGGTGGCGCTCCAGCGGCGATCGCGGCTGCGTTCCGCCATCGGCGTGATGGTCGAGAGCATCGACAGGCCGCACGGCGACCACGTCGAGCGGGCGGCGGCGCCGACGGCGGTCAGGGCGGCGAGGGAGATGAGCAGCGTCGTCACGGCTGGTCCTTCCGGCAGGTGGTGGCCATCGGCCAGGACGGGGTCGGTCGGTGGGAGGTCGAGGGGAAGGTCGTCATCGGGGGTCGATCCCGATCGTCGAGATGAACTCGTTGAGGCGGGGGACGAGCGACTGGCGCGCCACCCACGAGCCGAGCACGACGTAGAGGCAGAACGCCCGGTCGTTCGCGGCGAAGAACTTCTGGGCACCGCACATGCCGGCGATGACCCGCTGCTGTGCGTCGGGGTGGAAGTCGGCCGAGCGCAGCGCCGTCGGCTGACCGTCGGCGAACATCTCGGTGGCACCGGCCTCGTGGTCGAACTCGGCCAGGCACACGAAGATGTCGGACGCCGTCATGCGCTCGACGAAGCCGCTGCCGTAGTCGCCCCGCTGGGTCGGCAGGGTCGACGTGCCGGCGTGCAGCGTCGGGTGCACGTACCCGCCCATGGGCAGGTCGGATCGGGGCACGTTCACCGGGGACTGGTCGCGCTGCTCGATGCGCACGTCCCAGCCGGGCAGCACCTCGCAGGACAGGTGGTGGGCGGACAGGCGTGCCATCAGGCGGTCCCTCCACGATCCGGGTGCGGGTCCTCGTGCAGGCTCGGGTGCCCCGGGCCGATGCCGGCCGCCTCGAGCGCCTCGTCCGCGCTGGCCGAACGACGCAGGCCGCGCAGCACGTCGCGGCGGGTGCGCTGCGCGCCCATCCCGTAGCCGCCGTCGGCCAGGGCCTTCGACATGAGCGAGCTGAGCTGGCTGAACGAGGCGGCGGCGCCCTCGCCGACGATGCGGGAGCCCTCGCCGTCGACCAGGACGAAGTACGGCGCGACGGGGACCGAGTAGTCGTCGAAGGCCTCGGTCGACATGAGCGTCGCGACCTCGGGGTGGGCCAGGTCGGCGACCGAGGCGGGGCTCTCGGCGTCGGGCCCCTTGGTGATGACCACGAGGTTCGTCCGGTTGCCGGCGACGAGCCGGTTCTGCGGCTCCTCGAAGGCCTGCCAGAAGTCCATGCAGGTCGCGCACCCGGTGGAGAGGAACGCGAGCAGCGTCAGGTGGTCGGTGCCGCGCACCGAGATGGCGGCGCCGTCGCCGCTGGGCGTGACGCCCATCAGGTCGTGCGCGTCGCCCAGCGGGCCGTCCTCGGGGACGGCCATGCCGTTCTCGCCGACCCGTGCGGCGGCCGGCGTGCCCGGGGGCGCGACGCCGTTGGTCGTGCGGCGGCCAGCGGCCTCGGGCCGGTTGCGGGTGCCCAGGTCGAAGGTGCGGGTGCCGCCCGGCTCGGGCGCCCCGTCCTCGAGGTTGACGCCCAGGTCGTGCAGCGCCCGGAGGATCTCGGCGTGCGAGCGCAGCAGGCCGACGACGAGCACGGCGAGCAGCAGGATCACGACGCCCTGGATGACGACGAGTGCGGTCATGGGTCGTTCCTCCGCGGCGCGGTGGTCGGGTGGGTGGGGGAGCTCATGCGAGGTCGATCTCCCGCATGTCGAGCAGGCTCGTGCTGCCGTTCTTGCGGTCCACGCCCCACACGCAGACCAGCCGACGACCCGGCGCGGACTGGACCGTGACGTCGAAGCCGGTGTTCGGCCCGTACACGGGCTGCGCGGCGTGGATGTCGGGCCGTGGCAGCTCGGCGACGCCGTGGTACACGAAGTCCGTGTCGACGAAGACCCGCAGGCCCATGCGCTCGCAGGCCTGGTTGGCGAGGCCCCAGCCGACGACGCGGATGCGGCCGCCACCGGCGTCCTGGACCGCCTCGACGCGCCCGAACGGCCCGGCGACCTCGATCTCTCGCATGCCGATCAACGAGGTCGTGCCGTTGCGTCGGTCCACGCCCCAGAGGCAGACGAGGTGCTTGCCCGCAGGGGCGATGATCGAGTGGTCGAAGCCGGTGTTCGGCCCGAAGGCCGGGAAGGCCCACTGCACGTCCGGCCGGGGCAGGTCCGCGACCCCGTGGTACACGTAGTCGGTGTCGAGGAAGATGCGGGTGCCGGCACGGCCGTAGTCGGAGTTGGCGACCGCCCAGCCCGACACCTGGATGGCGCCGCCCACGTCGCCGACCCACTCCAGGTTGCCGTAGGGCTCGTCCAGGCAGGGGCGGTGGTGGTTGCGGGTCGCCTCGTCGGTGCGGGAGCTCGTGCCGCACGCGGCGTCGAAGGTCCACGGCGGTGCGCAGGTGACCACCCGGCACACGATCGGGCCGACGCACGGGACGTGCTGGTTGCACTGTCCGTAGCGGAACCGTGTGCAGCCGGCCTTGCGGTTGCCGCACTCGCCCTTCGCGCACCCGCAGCCGGTGCCCGAGCAGGCGCCGCTGCAGACGCCGTTGGAGCAGCCGCACGACCCGCACTGCGCGTTGCAGTCGAGGTAGTAGCGGGCGGCGCCGCCGCAGAACTGCGAGCCGTCGACCTTCCACCAGCCGGCGGTGATCGTGCCGGGAGGGCAGGCGTTCGCGCCGTTCAGGGTGCAGCAGAACTCGGTGTAGCCGTCGCAGCAGGTCGAGCCGCACGGGCAGCTCGAGCCGTTGCAGTTGCACACCGCCGCGTAGGCGGACTTCGGCTTCAGGCCGAACTCGAGCGGGGCCGCGACGACCGCGGAGCCCACGACCGCGGCCTTGCCGAGGAAGTTGCGACGGTCGAGCTTGTCGGCGAGGAAGCCGACGGTGCGATCGAGCACACTGGGCATCTCAGTTCCGTCCGTCCTGGTGTCGAGGGGTCCGGTGGCGGTGCGTCGTGCGAGCGGGCACCGTCGCAGCGGCCGAGCCGTGGTCGCGGAAGCGTGGCCCGAGCCTGGCGACGTCGGTGACGCGGTCCGCCACCAGCGCCCCGGTGGTGTCGATCACGACGACCAACCACACGGCGGTGGCGAGGGTGACGAGGTAGGGCACCGCGGCGAGGGGCGGGGCCGCCTGGCTGTCGACCTGCGTCTCGGGCCCGACGACCGCCGCGGCGAACGCGACCGCTGCCGAGACGGCATTGACCACCACGTGCACGAGGCTGGGCGGCGATGCGACGGAGCCGAAGCAGCCGCACGACGCGGCGCCGGAGCGGCGGGCGAGCACCACGACGACCGCGAAGGCCGTGTACGCCAGGCCGACGAGCAGCGCTGCGGCACGGCCGCCGAGGACGATGGCGGCGGCGCCGAGCACGACCTCGACGACCCCCGAGGCCCGGGACAGACCACGGCCGGCGGGCAGGCCGAGCGTGCGCAGCAGCGACGAGAAGCCGTCCGGCGAGGCCATCTTGGCCAGGCCGCCGACGACGATCACGGCCGCGAGGACCTGGAAGGCTGCGGTGAGGACGTCCATGTTGGCGCCCGATGGTAGCGCCCGGTTCCCGTTCCCACGCTCGCCCCGGGAGTGGCGCGCGACTACATCG
>JAFAFZ010000597.1 GCA_023423215.1 Actinomycetes bacterium | reverse complement strand
AGGTCCAGCAGCTCGTCACGGGTGCCGAGCAGATCGGTCATGAGGTGGTTGCCGGGCACCCGCACCAGCGTCCGCAGCGAGTCGTCGGTGGCGGTCGCCGTGCCGCCGCGCGCGGACTCGACGGTTCGAGGGGTGTCGGGGCGTTCCATTGCAGGCCAGAGTGTAGTGGTGGAGGTGGAGGATCTCGGGGGCGGGTTTCCCGGTGACGTACCCGTCGGTGGCGCCGACATGCACTGGGTCGACGGAGCGGATCGCTTCGTCGCGGACCGGCGCGGCGACGAGGCGGTGGCGGCACGGCGGCGCGAGCGCTGGCAGCGGCAGCAGCGCGACGAGCTCACGACCCTGCCCGCCGCGCTGGACGCAGCCATCGGCCAGCAGGTGACGCTGGTGCTGCGCACGGGGGCGCGGGACACCGCCGTCGTCGACGCCGTCGGGGGCGACCACGTCGCACTGCTCCCCCGCTCGTCCTCGACGCGGCGATGGGTGGCGTTGGCGGCGGTGGTCGCGGTCGAGTCCGACGTGGCGTTCGTGCAGGACCCGCACGAGCTGACGCCTTCGGACCGCTGGCTGTCCGACGTGCTGCACGACCTGGCGGCGGAACGTTCGCCCGTGTCGCTCACGCTCGTCGGCGGCGCCGTCGTGCGGGGCGAGGTCGACAGCGTCGGCGAGACCGTCGCGCTGCGCACCGACGGGCCGACCGCACACGCCCGCGTGGAGCTGGACGCGATCGTCTCGATCGACCTGCTTCGCTGAGCGGCGGACCGCGCTCGGTCGGCGTGCGCCCGCCTACTCCGCGTCGGTGAGCTCGTCGAGCGACGAGGTGTCGAGCGTGCCCGGCTGGATGCGGCACGACTCGATGAACTCGGCGACCTCGGACTCCTTCAGGCGGATCACCCGACCGAAACGGTAGGCCGGGATCTTCCCGTCGTCGATGAACCGGTACAGCGTGCGGGGGGTGATCCCGAGGCGGCGGGCGGTCTCGCCCGTGTTCAGCCACTGGATGTCGGTGGTCGTCACGACGGCCACCCTAACCGGCCCGTGGACCACTCTCGTCCCATGACCGACGCCGTGGATGACTCTGGTCGTCTTTCGTGACTCTTGATCTCTTTCGTGCACTTTCGTTACGATGCGCCGACGATCCGGGAAGGGGTCCGACGAGGGGCACGTCGGTGGTGGCGGGGTCTGCGACTCCGCCGGCACCGGCCGCCGACCGCCAGGTCGACAGCTCGGAGGGAAGGCGGGAGAGATGGGACGGACCGTGGCGCAGCCCGCGGCAGCTGCAGTCGATGTCGGGGGTCGGGGTCGCTCCCGGCGGCTCGGCAGCCGACCGCCCTCCGGGCGGGCGTTCGTCGGCGCCGCCCTGATCGTCGTCGCAGCGGCCGGCGTGCTGGTCGCCCACCGCTCCGCGTCGCAGCCGCCGACCGAGCGGTACGTGGTGGCGGTGCACGCGATCGGCGCGGGCTCCGAGCTGCGCGCCGAGGACCTGGGGACGGTCGCGATGGACCTGCCCCGGGGCGTCGCAGCGGTCGCGGAGGCCGACGCCGAGCAGCTGATCGGTCGGGTGGCGACGACGGGCATCGCCGCCGACGAGCTGCTGCGACCCAGCGACACCTACGACACGGGCAGGTTCACCTCGCCGAACACGGTCGAGGTCGCCGTCGACCTGCCGGCGGCCAACGCCCTGCACGGGGTGATCGGCGCGGGCAGCCTCGTCGACGTCCTGCGCACCGATCCGGACCAGGCCACGACCGTGCGCCTTGCCAGCGGCGTGCGCGTGAGCGCGATCGACCAGGGCGACGAGTCGGGCATCGGCGCCGACGGCACCGTGCGGGTGCTGCTCTCGGTGACCGGCGTCGACGCAGCGACCTCGCTCGTCGACGCGGCACGACGGGCCGAGCTGACCCTCGTGCTCCCCCGCCCCTCGGAGGCGACGCCGTGAACGAGCAGTACGTCGTGCTCGGCCTGGCACGGTCGCGGCAGCGCTGGTTCTCCGAGCTCGCCCGCTGGTCGACCAGTGCCGTCGCGCCGATCGAGTACGTGAAGTGCCTCACCGCGGACGAGGCCCGCGCGGTCATCGGATCCGGTCGACGGCTCTCGGCGGTCGTCGTCGACGCGGGACTGCCCCGGCTCGACCGGGACCTGATCGCGCTCGCCACCTCCGCAGGCGCCGCCACCTTTGTGGTGAACGATCGCGACGTCCAGCGCGACTGGGACGCCCTCGGATGCTCGGCCGTCCTCCGGAGCGAGTTCGGACCCGAGGAGCTCGTCGAACACCTCACCCGGCACGCCCGACCGGTCGACCGAGGCTCGCGGCGGACCTCGTCGGCGGCCCGGCGCGGCGGCGACCGTCCGAGCGAGGGGCCGCTGATCGGCGTCACCGGTGCGGGCGGCGTCGGATCCTCGACCGTGGCGATGGCCCTGGCCCAGGACCTGGCGACCGACCGGGCGGTCGCACTCGTCGACGGCGCCCGCGACGCAGATCTGGCGATGTACCACGACGTCGGTGACGTGCTCCCCGGACTGCCGGAGCTGGTCGAGGCGCACCGTGTCGACCAACCCGAGCCGGACCAGGTGCGCGAGCTGCTGTTCGACATCGACGAGCGCGGCTACCGGCTGCTGCTCGGGCAGCGCCATCGACGCGACGCCGCCGCCATGCGCGCCGGATCGCTCCGGGCGGCGATCGAGTCGCTGCGCCGCTGCTACGACACCGTGGTCGTCGACCACGACCCGGACGTCGACGGCGAGCACGAGACGGGCTCCCTGGACATCGAGGAGCGCCACGCCCTCGCCAGGGACCTCGTGCGGCGTGCCGACCTGATCGTGCTGGTCGGCCGTCCCGGAGTGAAGGGGCTGCACGACATGGTGCGGCTCGGCCATCGCCTCACCGACGCGGGGCTGCCACGGGCCCGCCTCGTGCCGGTCGTCGCCGCGGCACCGCGGCGCCCCGCAGCGCGAGCCGTGACCGCCCGGCTGCTCGCCGAGC
>JAFAFZ010000576.1 GCA_023423215.1 Actinomycetes bacterium | reverse complement strand
GGGCCCCCCCCCGGGGGGGGGGGGCGCCCCTCGCGCCGGCTCCGTGGTCGTCGTCGTGGTGCTCGTCGCCGTCGGGCTGAGGTGGCCCGGGATGCGCGTGTTCGCCGGCGCGGCGCTGCTGATGACGGCGATGCAGACGCTGTTCTGGATCGCGTGGGCCGTCGTGATGAGCGGGTACTAGCGACGATCCCGACCGCGCTCGGCGGCGCTCAGCCCTCTCGGGCCATGTTGGTGAAGAGGGTGCAGTAGTCGAGGAACACCAGTCGGGTGACGCCGGTGGGACCCGCACGGTGCTTCGCGACGATGACCTCGGCGGTGTCCTTGTCGGCCGAGTCGGCGTTGTAGACCTCGTCGCGGTACAGGAACATCACGACGTCCGCGTCCTGCTCGATCGAGTTGTGCACGACGACGCCGTTGGCGACGAAGTTGTGCGTGCCGAGCACCGTGGCGTCGTAGACGTCGCGTTCACCGACCGAGGTGATCTCGACGACCTCGTCCCAGAACACGTCCGACGAGGCGATCGCGGCGAGCTCCTTGGAATCGGTCGCCTGCGCGATGCGGTCCAGGCGCGCCCGGCTCGAGCAGCGCGGCCGGGCGTCGGTGCCCAGCAGGTAACCGCCGCAGTACTGCTCGCCCAGCGCCTCGGCCAGGCCCCGCTGGGTCATGCCGGCACGCTCGAGCTCGGCGACGACCAGCTCGCGCACCTCGCACGGGACGGTGTCGACGTTCGGGTTCGACTCGACCTGCGCCAGCGCCTCGAGGCCCTCGGCGACCTTGGCCCCCCGCTCCCCCGCCAGACCGATCTGGGAGAGGAAGCGGCGCTGGTGGTCCGCGCCGTGGATCCAGAGCCGCCAGCGCGGCTTGTTCGGACCGACGTCGGTGATGCGGCAGAGCACGCCGAAGCGTGCGAGCAGCAGCTGGAGGTCGTCGATGAGGCGTCGGTGCACGCTCGTGGCGGTCAGCCGCACGTGGGGACGGCCGCGCAGGACGCCGACGCCGAGCGAACCGATCGAGCCGAAGATGCCGGCGAGGACCTGTGCGAGCTGCTCGTCGCCCAGGGCGAACACGGCAGGATCGGCCGCGCCCGCACGCACCGACCGCTCGGCCATCACCGGCAGCTGCTCGACCTGGACGCCGGTCAGCTGCTCGGGGGCACCCACCGCTCGCGGCGTCGCGACGCGGCTGCCGACGACCAGCTCGTCCAGGCGCTTCCAGCCGAGCACCGTGCGGAACGGGTGGTTCGCCGTCGCCGTGACCTCTCGACCCGACGCCATGCGCAGGCGGAACGCCTCCTTGCGGCCGCTCGGGAAGGCGTGGGTCATGGTGGCCGGGGCGAGCTTCCAGTCGTCGCCCAGGCTCCACACCGGCACGTCGCGCTCGCCGGAGTCGAGCAGCTCGCCCAGGGTGACCTCGGTGTTGGTGTCCGCGCGCAGGACGCGGGTCTCGGCGATCAGGCAGCCGGACTCTCGCAGGTCGGCCAGCATCGGCCGCTTGTCGGCGCGCTGCTCGAGCTGTCGGGACAGCTGCGACAGCGCCATCACGGGCGTCTCGAGCTCACGTGCGAGGACCTTCAGGCCACGGCTGATCTCGGAGACCTCGACCTGGCGGCTCTCGGCCGAACCACGACCGCTCATCAGCTGGAGGTAGTCGACGATGATCAGGCCGAGGGGCTGGTCCAGGCGGTCCTGGAGTCGGCGGGCCTTGGAGCGGATCTCGGTGACCGTCAGCGCCGGGTTGTCGTCGATCCAGAGCTGGCCCTCGCCGAGGCGACCCATGGCCTTGGTGATCTTCGTCCAGTCGGCGTCGGTCAGACGGCCGGTCCGCAGCTTGGTCGCGTCGATGCGCGCCTCGGCCGCGATGAGGCGCTGCGTCAGCTCGAGGTGGCCCATCTCCAACGAGAAGAACAGCACCGGCCGCTGCTCCCGCACCGCCGCATGCGCGGCCAGGCCGAGAGAGAAGGCGGTGTTGTGCACGAACAGGTCGGCGGCGACGAAGTTGTGATCGCCCGGGACGGTCAGGTCGTAGACCTGGTCGATGCCGTCGAACTCGATCGAGACGATGCGGTCCCACCAGACGTCCGAGTGAGCGAGCTGACGAACGGCCTCGGCACGTTCGTCGAGCTCGAGTGTCGCGGCGAACCGACCGAGTCGCTCGCGTCCGATGGTCCGACGCCCGACGTGCAGGTTCGTCGAGTCGAAGCCGGTGCGCCGAGCAAGTGAGGCCCACGCCTCGTCGCCCTTCGCCGCCGCGAGCAGGTTCCACGCCTCGACGGGGACGGTGTCGTCGCCGGGATGGTCGGTCAGCTTCGACCGGACGGATGCGAGCACTGCGTCGAGCGCCGCATCCTTGCCGAGGATTCCGACGTGCTCGACGAAGCGTCGCAGCGAGGGCCGATGGGTGATGACGACCTGCCAGCAGGCTCGATCTTCGCCGGCGTACCGCACCTTCTTGCGTCGGAGCGCCGCGACGATGCCAAGTCGCAGCAGGAGGTGCTGCACCGGTCGCGCGAGCTCCTCCGACACCGAGGCGAAACCGATCTGTGTGGCACCCGACGCGGCGACCGACGCCCATCCATCCGTGGCGAACAAACGGTTGAGGAACAGTGCGACCTGCTCGCGCGGCAGCGTGTACATCGCCGCCGGAACGAACTTGCCGTACGAGTTCGTGCCCGCCACGCCGTGGCGCCGGATGAGCTCGAGCACCCCACTGGTGCCGGGAGCGCAGCCCCGTCCACCGCTGAAGCGGAACTCGCCCGGTCGGCCAGTGGCGACGAGATCGCATCCGAGCAGGCGGGCGCATCGCTCCGCCTCCGCGACGATCGCCGGGTTCGAGTTCGTGAAGCGCACGCTGCCGTTTCGGGTGGTCCCGACCGTGAGCGTGCCGTCGCCGAGGAGCAGACCGAGCAGCGAGACCTCTTCCTCGCGCAGCGGACGGTCACCGAAGACGGGGAGCTCACGCGGCACGGCGATGCGATCGCCCACCGACAGCTCGGACAGCGGATGCCACCCGTCGAGGGTGCGGAACGGGTGCGTCAGCGTGCAGCGCACCGTCCGGCCCAGCGCGGTGGTGACCCGGAAGACAGGCTTGTGGCCGTCATCGATGTGGTCGGACGGGGTCGAGGTGCGCAGCTGCAGGTCCTCGCCGAGCGAGAACACCGGGTCGGCGGCGCCCAGACGCCCACGTCGGTACGCCTCGGCCATGGTGCGCACCTCGCCCGTCGTCGGGTCGACGATCGGCGTGTCCCACGCCAGGCACTTGCCCATGGCCGGCCTGGCGCCGACGACGATGAGCGCGCCGGGCTGCAGGCCGGCGAGCTGGGCGTCCAGGTCGATGTAGCCGGTCGGCGTCCCGGTGATGGCGTCGCCCCGCTCGTAGAGCTGCTCGAGCTGCTCGAGGCTGGCGTCCAGCAGCGGCGCGAGGGCGGCGAGCGAGTCGGTGTTCCGCCGCTGCGCGACGGCGAACATCATGGACTCGGCCGAGTCGATCGTCTTCTCGATGTCGTCCAGCGGCTGGTAGCCGAGCTCGGCGACGTCGTTCGCCGTGGTGATGAGCCGGCGCAGCAGCGCCTTCTCCTCGACGATCTTGGCGTAGTGCAGCGCGTTCGTGATGGCCGGGGTGCGCGCCTGGAGGGTGATGAGCGTGCCCGAGCCGCCGACGGAGTCCAGCACACCTGCCTGGCCGAGCTCGTCCGCCACGGTGACCGGGTCCACGCCCTGCCCGGCGCCGTAGAGGCCCTGGATGGCGTCGAAGATGTGGCGGTGCGCGGGACGGTAGAAGTCCTCGGCGGTGACGACGTTGGTGACCGCAGAGATGGCCTGCTCGCTCAGCAGCATGGCGCCGAGCAGGGACTCCTCGGCCTCGATGCTGTGCGGCGGGACCCTCAGTCGAGCGGTGTCGGGGCGGGAGGCATCGGCTCGTTCGGGGGGCTCGGACATCGGTGCTCATCCTCTGTTGTCCGGCTTGTGGGGAGGAAGAGGACAACTCGATTGATTCGGTGGATTGCCCTGTGGGCAGAGCGCCGTGACCTGTGGGCAGTATCACGACGGCTGTGGGTAGTTCGTTGTCAACTCTGGCGTGCGGGTCTGACAGCGAACTCCGCTCGGCATCCGGCGACGTTGTGGACAACATGTGGGCGCACGCGACGACGCCGCCCCGGCGGACCGGAGCGGCGTCGTGGTGAGCTCGTTCGAGGTGGACCGCTCAGGCGGTGACGACCTCGAGCGTGATCGGGAACTGCACGTCGGCGTGGAGGCGGGCGGTCGCGGTGTGCGTGCCCACCTCCTTGATGTGCTCGTCCAGGTGGATGTCCTTGCGGTCGATCTGGATGTTGGCCTGGACCAGCACCGCCGCCGCGATCTCGGCCTCGGTGATCGAGCCGAACAGGCGACCCGTGGGACCCGCCTTGGCCGGGACCTGGATCGTCTTGGGGACGAGCACCTTGGCGATCGCCTCGGCCGACTCGCGGTCCTTGGCGTCCTTCAGGTCGCGGGACCGGCGCATGGCACCGGCCTGGGCGATCGCACCGTCGGTGGCCGCGAAGGCCAGGCCGCGGGGCTCGAGGAAGTTGCGCACGTAGCCCTTCGACACCTCGACGATGTCGCCACGCTTGCCGAGTCCGGCGACGTCGGAGCGGAGGATGACCTTCAGATCCGTCACTGCTCACCCCCGGTGCTCTCGGCGCCGGCCGCCACCGTCTCTGCAGAGGTGTCGATGTCGGCGAACTCGGTCGGTGCCTCGGACGCGGGAGCGTTCTCCTCGCTGTTGCGCTCGGGGCGATCGCCACGACGGCCACGATCGTCACCGTCGCGGTCGCCACGGCCACCACGGCCGCCACGCTGGGTCGTCACGCGGTTGGCGTAGGGGATCAGCGCCATCTCGCGGGCGTTCTTGATCGCCATGGCGACGGCACGCTGCTGCTGCACGTCGTTGCCGGTGACCCGACGGGCACGGATCTTGGCGCGGTCGGACACGAACCTGCGCAGCAGGTTGACGTCCTTCCAGTCCACGTACTCGACCTGCTCGGTGTTGAGGATCGAGATCTTCTTCTTGAACTTGCGTCCGTTGTCCTTGCCCTTGCCCTTCGGGCTGCGCTTCTGTGCGGGCTTCGCCATCAGAACGGCTCCTCGTCGTCGTTGTACCCACCGGCCGGAGGGGCCTGCGGGGGAGGTGCGGAATCGAACCCGCCTCCACTGCCGCCATCGCGGCGTTCGTTCCTGCTGACCTGCGCGGTCGCCCACCGCAGGCTCGGGCCGATCTCGTCCGCGACGACCTCGACCTTGGACCGCTTGTCACCGTTCTCGGTCTCCCAGGAACGCTGGTCCAGGCGGCCGGACACCATGATGCGGGTGCCCTTGGTGAGCGACTCGCTCACGTTCTCGGCCAGCTCTCGCCAGCAGACGATGTCGAAGAAGGAGACCTGCTCCTCCCACTCGTTGGTCTGCTGGTTGCGCCAGCGGCGGTTCACCGCCAGACCGAAGTTCGCGACGGCCGCTCCACTCGGGGTGAAGCGCAGCTCGGGGTCGCGGGTGATGTTGCCGATGAGCTCGACGGTGTTGCCATTGGCCATGGTGATCCCTCCCTGGGGCGTCAGCCCGCGGGGCTCAGCAGGCCACGCTTGATGGCCTCGGAGTCCGGCAGACGGAACAGCTTGTGGCGGACGACCTCGTCCGCGAGTCGGAGGAAGCGATCCACCTCGTCCAGGTTCGGGGCCTCGGTCACGATCTCGAGGACCGAGTAGACGCCTTCGGACTTGTGGTTGATCTGGTAGGCGAAGCGACGACGCCCCCAGTGGTCGACCGTGGGCACGTTGCCACCGTCGGCCTCGATCATCTCCTTGGCACGGTTGATGACGCCCTTTCCGACGACATCGTCCACGTCCTGGTCGATGATGATCATCAACTCGTACACGCGAGTTGGCATGGTGTGAATCCTTCCCTCTGGACCTCGGCGCATCTCGCCGTCAGGGTCCCGCACCCTCGGGAGCGGGACAGGGTGTGCAGTTGTACGTCCGCCTCGGCGAGCCGGAAGAGGACCGTGCAACGATAGTGACCGCCCGGTGGCGGCCGCCAGCCGACGAGTCGGTCGAGGTCGGGAACAGTGTCCCCGAGCGGTGTGACAACGAGCCCGCAGGCCCGCACCGGCCCGGTCGGGTCAGGCGCCGGCGCCGTAGAGCGAGAGCGCCTCGGCCTGGTCGGCCGCCAGGTGGTAGCTCTCCTCGGCCGCCGGGAAGGCACCCGAGCGGACGTCCGCGGCGTAGGTCTTCATGGCGTCCACGGCGACGTCCTTCACCGAGGCGTAGCGACGCACGAACTTCGGCGCGATGCGGTCCTCGATGCCCAGCACGTCGTGGAACACCAGGACCTGGCCGTCGCAGTGCGCGCCGGCCCCGATGCCGATCGTGGGCACGTCCACCGCGTCGGTGACCATGCGGGCGACCTCGTCCGGCACGCCCTCGAGCACGATCGAGAAGCAGCCCGCGTGCTGCAGGGCCTTCGCGTCCGCGACCAGCTCGAGCGCCGCCTCGGACCGTCGGGCCTGCACCTTGAAGCCGCCCATGGCGTGCACGGACTGCGGCGTGAGGCCGAGGTGGCCCATGACGGGGATCTCGGCGGCGACGAGCGCCTCGATCATCTGCAGGCGCTTGCGGCCGCCCTCGAGCTTGACCGACTGGGCGCCGGCACGGATCAGCGAGGCGGCGTTGCGGACCGTGTCCTCGACCGACACGTGGTAGCTCATCCACGGCAGGTCGGCCACGATCAGCGACGAGGGCTTGGCACGGGCGACCGCGGCGGTGTGGTGGGCGATGTCCTCGACCGTCACCTGGAGCGTGTCGTCGTAGCCGAGCACGACCATCGCGAGGGAGTCGCCGACGAGCAGCAGGTCGACGCCCGCCTCGTCCGCGATCCGTGCGCCGGGCGCGTCGTACGCCGTGACCATCACGAGGGGGTCGCTCCCGTCACGCACCTTGCGGTCGCGCACTGCGGGAACGGTCATCCGGGTGGATGCAGCCATGGCTCGCCTCCTTGGTCGGGTCCAGCGCCCTGTGGCTGCCGGCCGTCCTGACGAACTCTACGACACCCCTCCCCGGGTGCCAAGACGCCCGAGCGGGTGAAACCACCCCGTCCGCGGGGCGCGCTCAGGCGTGGGTCGCGACCGGGGGCGAGGGCGTCAGCCCGGTGCCGCGGCGGCCGCCGGAGGTGCTGCCGTGGTGGGCGGCGCGGCCGTCGTCGTGGGT
>JAFAFZ010000134.1 GCA_023423215.1 Actinomycetes bacterium | reverse complement strand
CCCCCCCCGGGCCCCCGGCCCCAGGCCAGGGCGCGGCCCCGACGACCCGGACGGCCGCTCAGCGCTGGCGGGGGCGTGCGGGGTCGAACTGGCTGGGAGGGGCCACGACCGCGGCCGCCGGCGGGCCGAAGCGTCGCAGCAGGAAGTCGCGGATGCCGAGCAGCCGAGCCCGGGCGTCGAAGATCGGCGGGCGCGTCGACGGGTCGCGCACGCCACGCACCACCTGGGTCAGCGTGAAGCAGCAGCGGATGAACGCGTGGTACCAGCCGCTCATCTCCTGCACCAGCAACAGGGTGTTGCGGGTCTGCAGGTAGTCCACGACGGTCACGCCGGAGCCGATGTGGATGTTCTGCACGCGAGCACCCCGGACCAGGCCGATGCGCCACCCGGCCCGACGAGCCCGCAGCGCCAGGTCGGCCTCTTCGCAGTACGAGAAGAAGCGCTCGTCGAACACGCCCACCTCGTCCAGGCAGCCACGGCGCAGCAGCATCAGGGTGCCGTGCGGGTAGTCGACCGTCTCCCAGCGCGGCGCGTCCGGCAGCGGGTCCGCCGCCGGAACGACCATGCCGCCGAAGTACGGGTCGATCACCGGCACCATGCCGTCGCCGACGTCCGCGCACATCAGACCCGCCATCGGCTCGGCCTGCGCAGCGTCCAGCATCGCTCCCAGGCAGCCCGGAAACGGGTCGACGTCGTGAGGTGCCAGGGCGACCCACTCGCCGTCCTCCGGGTCGGCCAGGAACCGCCGCAGGCCCACGTTCGCGCCCGGTCCGAACCCGGCGTTGGCGCCGACCTCCACCAGCTCGACCGCAGCGTCGCCGAGCGCCGCCCGACGGGCCGTGACGGCGTCGCGCAGCAGCTCGCCCGCCTCGGCGGTCGAGCCGTTGCCCACGACCGTGACGCGGACCGGGACCTCACGGTCGAGGAACCGGTCCACGGTCTCGACGCAGGCCGCGACCTGGTTCCAGTGGACGATGACGACCCGCAGCGGGACGCGGGGCGGGGTGCTCAACGGGAGCTCAGACGAGCGGACGGTCCGTCGGCGCGATCGGGCTCGGCAGGGCGGTCTCGCCCATGAGGAACTGGTCCACCGCGGCCGCGCACGCACGACCCTCGGCGATCGCCCACACGATCAGGCTCTGGCCGCGGCCGGCGTCACCGGCGACGAACACGCCGGTCTCGCTGCTCGCCCACGAGGCGTCGCGCACGACGTTGCCACGGGCATCGATCTCGACACCGAGGCTGTCCAGCAGGCCGTTGGTCTCGGGGCCGGTGAAGCCCATCGCCAGGAAGACCAGGTCGACCTCGAGCTCGACCTCGCTGTCGGGCACGGGTTCGAACACCGGTCGACCGTCGACGATCTTCTGCTCGACCTCGGCGTAGCGCAGCGCCCGCACCCGGCCGTCCTCGTCGCCGAGGAACTCCTGGGTGTTGACCGCGAAGACCCGCTCGCCGCCCTCTTCGTGCGCCGAGGACGTGCGGTAGATGAACGGCCACGTCGGCCACGGGTTGGCGTCGGGCCGCTCCGAGGGCGGCTGCGGCATGATCTCGAACTGGTAGACGACCTCGGCACCCTGGCGGTGCGAGGTGCCCAGGCAGTCCGCGCCGGTGTCGCCGCCGCCGATGATGACGACCTTGCGGCCCTCGGCCGAGATCTCGGGCTCGTAGCGGCCCTTCTCCTCCTGGGCGCGGTTCGCCATCGGGAGGAACTCCATCGCCTGGTGGATCCCGTCCAGCTCACGACCGGGGATCGGCAGGTCGCGGGCCGCGGTGGCCCCGGTGGCGATGACGACCGCGTCGAACTCCTCCCGCAGCTGCTCGACGGTCACGTCGACGCCCACGTTCACGTTCACGCGGAACTCGGTGCCCTCGGCGCGCATCTGGGACAGACGCCGGTCCAGGACCCGCTTCTCCATCTTGAACTCGGGGATGCCGTAGCGCAGCAGGCCGCCGATGCGGTCCGCCCGCTCGAACACGATGACGTCGTGGCCGGCACGGGTCAGCTGCTGCGCGGCCGCGAGGCCGGCGGGGCCCGACCCGATGACGGCGACCTTCTTGTCGGTCAGGCGGCTCGGGCGCACGGGGTGCACCCACGCCTCGTCCCACGCGTGGTCGATGATCGAGACCTCGACCTGCTTGATGGTGACGGGGTCCGAGTTGATGCCGAGCACGCACGCGGCCTCGCACGGCGCCGGGCAGAGCCGACCGGTGAACTCGGGGAAGTTGTTGGTCGCGTGCAGCCGGTCGATGGCGTCTCGCCAGCGGTCCCGGTACACCAGGTCGTTCCAGTCAGGGATGATGTTGCCCAGCGGGCAGCCGTTGTTGCAGAACGGGATGCCGCAGTCCATGCAGCGGCTCGCCTGCACCTGGAGCTCCTCGGTCGGGAACTCCTCGTAGACCTCGTTCCAGTCGAGGATGCGCACCGGCACCGGCCGGCGGGAGGGCAGCTGTCGCCCGTGCTTGAGGAAGCCCTTGGTGTCACCCATCACTGGCTCGCTTCCATGACGGCGGCGATGACGTCGCGGCCCTCGGCCTCGGCGAGCTTCGTCGCGTCCAACACCCGGCGGTAGTCACGCGGCATGACCTTCACGAACCCCTTGATCTGATCGTCGAAGTCGTCCAGCACCGCAGCGGCGCGGGTCGATCCCGTCTCGTCGACGTGCTGGTGCAGCACGCTGCGCAGGAACTCGAGGTCGACGTCGTCGAGGTCCTCGAGCGCCACCATCTCGAAGTTGACCTTCGTCTCGAAGTCTCCTGCGACGTCGTGCACGTAGGCGATGCCGCCCGACATGCCGGCGCCGAAGTTGCGGCCGGTCGTGCCCAGGATGACCACCCGGCCGCCCGTCATGTACTCGCAGCCGTGGTCGCCCACGCCCTCGACCACCGCGGTGGCACCCGAGTTGCGCACGCAGAAGCGCTCGCCGACCTCGCCGCGCAGGAAGACCTCGCCACGGGTCGCCCCGTAGAGGATCACGTTGCCGGCGATGATGTTGTCCTCGGGCACGAGCGAGGGATGGCTCTCCTCCGGGGGACGCACGACGATGCGGCCGCCCGAGAGTCCCTTGCCGACGTAGTCGTTCGCGTCGCCGTGCAGGCGCATCGTGATGCCACGCGGCACGAAGGCGCCGAAGCTGTTGCCGGCGGAGCCGTCGAAGTCGATGACGATCGAGTCGTCGGGCAGGCCGGCGCCGCCGTGGACCTTGGTCAGCTCGTGGCCGAGCATCGTGCCGACCGTGCGGTTCACGTTGCGGATCGGCACCCGCAGGTGGACCGGCTTCGAGGTGTCGATCGCCTCGCGGCACTCCTCGATGAGGGTCACGTCCAGCGCGTCGGCCAACCCGTGGTCCTGGAGGCGGTGCCACGACAGGTGGTCGTCCTCACGAGGCTCGACGACGTGAAGGATCGGGCTGAGGTCCAGCCCGGACGCCTTCCAGTGGTCGACCGCAGCGGTCGCGTCGATGCACTCGGCGTGGCCGACGGCCTCCTTCAGGGTGCGGAAGCCGAGCTCGGCGAGCAGTTCGCGCACCTCTTCGGCGACGAAGAGCATGAAGTTCTCGACGAACTCGGGTTTGCCCGAGAACTTCGCCCGCAGCTCGGGGTTCTGCGTGGCGATGCCGACCGGGCACGTGTCCAGGTGGCAGACCCGCATCATGATGCAGCCCGACACGACCAGCGGCGCCGTCGCGAAGCCGAACTCCTCGGCGCCGAGCAGCGCCGCGATGACGACGTCGCGACCGGTCTTCATCTGGCCGTCGGCCTGGACGACGATGCGGTCACGCAGGCCGTTCAGCACCAGCGTCTGCTGGGTCTCGGCCAGGCCGAGCTCCCACGGGGCACCTGCGTGCTTCAGCGAGGTCAGCGGGCTGGCGCCCGTGCCGCCGTCGTGGCCCGAGATGAGCACGACGTCGGACTTGGCCTTCGCGACGCCCGCGGCGACGGTGCCGACGCCGACCTCGGAGACCAGCTTCACGTGCACCCGCGCCTGCGGGTTCGCGTTCTTCAGGTCGTGGATGAGCTGCGCCAGGTCCTCGATCGAGTAGATGTCGTGGTGCGGCGGGGGCGAGATCAGGCCCACGCCCGGCGTCGAGTGACGCGTCGCGGCGATCCAGGGGTAGACCTTGCCGCCCGGCAGCTGGCCGCCCTCGCCGGGCTTGGCGCCCTGGGCCATCTTGATCTGGATGTCGTCGGCGTTCGTCAGGTAGTCCGACGTCACGCCGAAGCGGCCGGAGGCGACCTGCTTGATGGACGAGCGCTTCGAGTCGCCGTTCTCCATCGGCAGGAAGCGCACGGGGTCCTCGCCGCCCTCGCCCGTGTTGGACTTGCCGCCCAGGCGGTTCATGGCGATCGCCAGGTTCTCGTGCGACTCGGCCGAGATCGAGCCGTAGCTCATGGCGCCGGTCGAGAAGAGCTTGACGATCTCGGAAGCGGGCTCGACCTCGTCCAGGGGGATCGAGGGGCGCTCGGACTGCAGCCGGAACAGGCCGCGCAGCGTGGCCAGGCGTGCCGACTGGTCGTCGACGAGCTGCGAGTACTCCTTGAAGACCTCGTACTGGCCGCTGCGGGTCGCGTGCTGGAGCTTGAAGACCGTCCGGGGGTTGAAGAGGTGGTACTCGCCCTCTCGACGCCACTGGTACTCGCCGCCGAACTCCAGGTCGCGGTGGGCCTGCTCCTCGGGGCGCAGCGGGTACGCGTGGGCGTGGCGGCGGCGGGCCTCTTCGGCGACCTCGTCCAGGCCGATGCCGCCGAGTCGGCTGACGGTGCCGGTGAAGTACTCGTCGACGAGCTCCTCGCCCAGGCCGATCGCCTCGAAGATCTGGGCGCCGGTGTAGGACGCGACCGTCGAGATGCCCATCTTGGACATGACCTTCAGGACGCCCTTGCCGACGGCCTTGATGTAGTTCTTCTTCGCCTGCTCGAAGTCGCCGACCGTCGTGCGCTTCTCGCGGACGCGCTGCGCGCTCGTGTCGAAGGCCAGGTACGGGTTGATCGCCGCAGCGCCGTACCCGATGAGCAGCGCGAAGTGGTGCACCTCTCGTGCCTCGCCGGTCTCGATGATGAGGCCGACCTTGGTGCGGGTCTTCTCGCGGATGAGGTGGTGGTGCACCGCCGCCGTCGCCAGCAGCATCGGGATCGGGGCCAGGTCCTCGTTCGAGTGCCAGTCCGAGAGCACGATGATGTTGACGCCGTCGTCGATCGCCGCGGACACCTCACGGCGGATGCGCTCGAGGGCGCGGCGCAGGCCGTCGCCGCCGGAGAACGCCGGGAACAGGGTCCGCACGGTGCGGGCCTTGAAGCGCGGATCGGCCTCTTCGATGTGGAGGATGCGGTCCAGGCTGACGTTGTCGATGATCGGGTGCGGCAGCTCGAGCAGGTGGCAGCTCTCCGGGCCCGGGTCCAGCACGTTGCCCTCGGGGCCGATCACGCGGCCCGCCGAGGTGACGAGCTCCTCGCGGATGCCGTCGAGCGGCGGGTTCGTGACCTGCGCGAACAGCTGCTTGAAGTAGTCGTAGAGCAGCCGCGAGCGGTCCGAGAGGACCGCGATCGGCGTGTCGGTGCCCATCGAGCCCAACGCCTCGGCGCCGTTGCGGGCCATCGGCTCGATGAGGAGCTTGATCTCCTCGTGGGTGTACCCGAAGGTCTGCTGCTCGCGCAGCACGTCGCGGGGAGACTCCGCGATGTGGAACACCTCGGGCAGGTCGTCGAGGTGCTTCAGCCCCTCGTCCAGCCACTCGCCGTAGGGGTGCTCGGCTGCCAGCTGCGACTTGATCTCGGAGTCCTCGATGATGCGACCCTGCGTCGTGTCGATGAGGAACATGCGGCCGGGGCGCAGGCGCCCCTTCTGCACAACCGTCGCCGGGTCGATGTCGAGCGTGCCGACCTCGGACGCCATGACGACCAGGCCGTCCTCGGTCACCCAGTAGCGGGAGGGGCGCAGGCCGTTGCGGTCCAGCACCGCGCCGACGACGGTGCCGTCGGTGAAGCACACCGAGGCGGGGCCGTCCCACGGCTCCATCAGGCAGGCGTGGTAGCGGTAGAAGTCCCGCACCGCCGGGTCCATGTGCTGGTGGTTCTCCCACGCCTCGGGGATCATCATCAGCATGGCGTGAGGCAGCGAGTAGCCGCCCAGGTGCAGCAGCTCGAGCACCTCGTCCAGCCGTGCGGTGTCCGAGGCGCCGGGGGTGCAGATCGGGAAGATGCGCTCGAGCGCCTCACGGCCGCCCGGGAACAGGTCCGAGCTGAGCATCGCCTCTCGGGCGCGCATCCAGTTCTGGTTGCCCTGGACCGTGTTGATCTCGCCGTTGTGGGCGACGTAGCGGTACGGGTGCGCGAGGGGCCACGACGGGAAGGTGTTGGTCGAGAAGCGGGAGTGGACCAGCGCGAGGGCCGACTCCATGCGCTCGTCGCGCAGGTCCGGGAAGAACTCGCCGAGCTGCGGCGTCGTCAGCATCCCCTTGTAGACGAGCGTGCGGGAGGACAGCGACGGGAAGTAGACCGCGGCGTCGTCGTCCGCGTCGCGGACCTCGTGCTCCATGCGCTTGCGAGCCAGGTAGGCGCGACGGTCCAGCTCGATGCCGGTCTCGGTGCCGCCGGCGTCAGCGACGAAGAGCTGGCGGAAGGTCGGCATCGCGGCGAGCGCGGTCGCACCGATGGTGGACGGGTCGGTCGGCACGTCGCGCCACCCGAGCACGACCAGGCCTTCCTTCTCGCAGATCTCGGCCATCTCGGCGGCGGCACGATCGGCCACGGCCGGATCCTGGGGCAGGAACGCGGTGCCGACCGCGTAGGCGCCGGCTGCCGGCAGCTCGAAGTCGACGACGTCACGCAGGAACGTGTCCGGCACCTGGAGGAGGATCCCCGCGCCGTCGCCGGTGTTGGGCTCCGCCCCGGTGGCGCCGCGGTGCTCGAGGTTGCACAGCGACGTGAGGCCCTTGGTGACCAGGTCGTGCGACCGGCGGCCGTGCAGATCGACGACGAACGAGACGCCGCAGGCGTCGTGTTCGAAGTCGGGCTGGTACAGCCCGGTGCGACCGGGAAGGTCCTGCGACATGGCGCTCCCTGGGATGCAGGGTCCGAGTCGGGGGAAGCTCGGAC
>JAFAFZ010000529.1 GCA_023423215.1 Actinomycetes bacterium | reverse complement strand
CGTCCGGCGTGGCGCCGGGCGGTCGTTGCGGTTGCCTTGCGAGTTGGGTTGGTGGGGCTGGGTGGGAACGAGGCGGGTGGTTCACCGCGCCGTCCCCGACACGTGGCGCGGACGCACGCCGCCCGGGCGTGCCGGCGGCGGATCGGTGTCCAGCTCGGGCACCAGGCGCAGCAGCTCGAACGCGTCGGGCAGCAGCTCGGAGCCGATGGCGGGACCGAGGACGGACGCGATGACGGCGGGATCCAGCGCTTCGAGCCGTTCGACCCGGGCCAGGTGCACGTCCCGATCGACGTCCGCGGCCCAAGCGCTGATCCAGCGGTGCAGCTGGCCGAACCCGGCACGCCAGGTCGACAGGTCGAGCTCCTCGGCCCACGCGGTGGGCAGGTGCACCGGCGCGCCGAAGCACTCCGACGCCCAGTAGACGCGAGTGCTCGGATCCCAGATGCCGATGGTGCCGGCCGCGTCGTAGATCGGGGGCCGCAGCGCGATCAGGTGGCGGTCACCGGCGCGCAGGGTCTCGTCCTCGCCGATCCAGCACCAGCGCTCCTCGGGCACCTGCAGCAGGAACTCGAGGCGCACCATCGTCGGCCAGCTCGTGACCACCGTGGCCCGTGGGCAGTGCTCGACGACCGCCGCG
This sequence comes from Actinomycetes bacterium, assembly GCA_023423215.1. Classification (GTDB taxonomy): domain Bacteria; phylum Actinomycetota; class Acidimicrobiia; order Acidimicrobiales; family Microtrichaceae; genus JAFAFZ01. The sequence continues at coordinate 2,605 of JAFAFZ010000529.1, read as the reverse complement.
ACGTTGCCGTGGTGGCCGATGCCCTCGTGCGTCAGGACGATCCAGCGCAGATCCACCGGGTCGACCAGGCCGAAGAGGTCCTCGAGGAACCGCTCGCGGTTGCCGGGCAGGCCCGTGTCGACCAGCACCGGCTGCTCGCCGCGGATCAGCAGCGCGTTCGTGTGCAGCCGGGTCGGCGAGGCCTCGTCACGGTGGGGCCGGGTGGGGTCGAGGTCGAGCCGCAGGTCGTGCAGGACGAAGGTGTCCCGGGCGATCTCGGTGGGGGCGAGCCGAACGGCGTCGGCGGACGTGGGCATGCGGGCTCCCGTCGGTGGAGGTGTGGGACCTCACCGTGCGGGAGCCCGCTTGACGCGGGGTTGCGGGGCGGACCGGCTCGCTTGCAGCGCGCTGGACGCGCCCGTCGAGGGCAGTTGCCGGGTCAGATGCCGAACTCGGCGCGGGTGGCTGCCACGCGTGCACGCATCCCGTGGGACCCCTGGCGCTCGATCAACTCGTCCACCTCGTCCAGAGCGACAGACGCGCCGTCGTGATCGCCCTGAGCGGCGCACACCAGGGCGCCCACCATCCGGATGAAGGGCTCACCCCAGCGTTCGCCGGATCGCTCCATGTCGGCCAGCGCGACCTGCACCTGCTCGGCAGCACGGTCCACCTCGCCGTGGCGCAGGAGCGCCTCGGCCACGGCCGCGCCGAGCAGCGGGATTCCGGAGAAGCCACCGACGTCGGTGTAGCCGGCCACCCCTTGGTGGAAGAGCGCGAGGCCGGACTCCAGGTCGCCACCCCGCAACCGGTGGAGTGCGCGGTGGATCAGCATCTGGCCGTGCCAGAACCGGAACTGGCCCCCCTCGTCGGTGGCCAGGCCGAGGTCCGAGAACCGCTGCACGAGGTCCCACCACCCGAGCGTGATCGACAGAGATCCCATGAACCCGCACAGCGACGCGGTCGTGAACGGATCCGGATCGTCCCGCAGGCGGTCCTCCACGATGGCCGCCACCGCAGCCTCGTCGAGGTCACCGGCAAGCGCGTGGTTGGTGATCCAGAACGCTCCGGTGATCACCCGCAGCTCGGCACCGAGCTGCGACGTCGGCTCGGGTGACGACTCGATCAGCTCGACGGCCCGGTCGAACTGCTCGGCCGCCTCGCGGATGCGCCCGCTGCTCCACCGGTGCACCGCGTAGGTCTCGACCCCGAGCACCTGGACCTCGGGCAGCTCCGAGCGTGACGTCAGCTCGAGGAGACGCTGCGCCGGCGCCCGGTACTCCTCGACGCGGGCCGCGGTCGCCAGCGCGGCGCACTCGAACCAGAGCAGCTCGTAGAGCACGTCATCACGCCCGCACTCCTGGGCGAGCTGCTTCGCACGATCCAGCTCGCCGGTCGAGGTCGCACCCGAGAAGTAGCGCAAGGCGCGCGCGACGATCAGCAGCTGGTGCATCGCGGTGAGCTCTGCCTCGCGGTCGGTCGGGGACGACCCGGCGGCGCGACGCAGCGTGACCGCCTTGCCCAGCAGATCCTCGGCTGCGGCGTAGGCCGTTCGACCGACCGCGACCTGTGCCGCTGCCTCGAGCGCCTCGGCGGCTCGTCGGGAGGGCGCGGCCGGGGTGGCCCGGTAGAGGTGCTCGGCGAGCAGCTCGACCTCGTCGGGGCCGACGCCGCGCGCCTCGATGGCGTCCGCGACGCGCAGGTGGATGCGCGCCCGGCCGAGCGAGGTCTGGTCGTCGAGCAGCACCTCGCGGATGAGGGCGTGGGCGAAGCGCAGTCGACCGGGCACGTCGGCGCCGTCGACGAGCAGGCGGTGCGCGAGCGCGACGTCGAGCTGGTCGAGCACGTCGCCCAGCTCCCGGTCCCCGGCCAGCGACAGCAGCTCCACGTCCAGGTCTCGACCCATGACCGCGCCGATCCCGAGCAGCTCGACGGTGTCGTCGGGCAGCCGGGCGAGTCGACGTCGCACCACGTCGCCGACCGACGACGGCACCTCGTGCGCGGCACCACCGTCCGCGCCGACCAGCCGGGCCAGCTCGATGGCGTAGAAGGGGTTGCCCTCGGCACGATCCAGGATGGCGCTGGCCGGCAGCTCGCCCAGGTCACCGCCGGACACCTGGGCGATCAGCTCGGCCGTCGCGTCCGCCGACAGGCCCGGCAGCACCACGCGGCGTGCACCACGTAGACGGGCGAGTCGCCCGAGCAGGTCCGTGAGCTCGTCGCGACGTCCGCGCTCCCCGGGTCGGACCGTCGCGACGACGAACAGCCCGCGTTCCACCCGCTCGACGACGTGCGAGGCGAGGGCGAGCGACGCAGGGTCCGCCCACTGCAGGTCGTCCAGCAGCAGCGCCACGCCGGTGGTGCGCGCAGCGCGATCGACCAGCGAGACGACCGACTCGAAGAGCTCGAAGCGCGCCGCGTCCGCCGGGCGGGCGAGGTCCCCGATCGTGCCGTCCAGCACGGTGGCGAGCGCGACGTCCTGCTCGACCGAGTCGCTGGCGAGCGCTCGGAGCGGGGTGAGCCACGGCCAGAGCGCCGGCGCGGCGCCGCTCTCGTCGGCGCGTCCCCGGAGCACACGCGTGCCGACCGGCGCTCGCAGCAGCAGCTCGTCGGCCAGACGGGTCTTGCC
>JAFAFZ010000129.1 GCA_023423215.1 Actinomycetes bacterium | reverse complement strand
GGCATGAGGAGAGCGGCGGGCGGGGTCAGGCATGAGGAGAGCGGCGGGCGGGGTCAGGCGACATAGAGCCCGCGAGCGTAGGAGTACGAGATGAAGGCCAACAACGCGCCGCTGACGCTCCAGATGGCGGCGCGTGCCCAGACCGGCCGGTCGACGAGCCACTCGGCGGCCACCGCGACCACGGGGAACGCGGCGAGCAGGTAGCGGCCGAGTCCGTAGAAGTCCTTGCTCGAGATGATGGGGATGCCGACGACGACGAGGCAGAACGCCCCGTAGCCCCAGCCGAACCGTCGGATCACCCGCGGGATGAGCAGGAGCGCGCCGACGGCGATGAACCCGTGCAGCAAGGAGCCGGCGGTCTCCCGCACCAGGCCGTACTCGCGCAGGCCGTTCAGCAGGGACAGCTTGAACCACGTCCGCGGGCCGGGCTCGTGGCCCCAGCCGGGTGCGCTCTCGGCATCCGCGAAGGCCATGGGCGTGCCCTCGCTGTGCCAGAGGAACGCCATGTACGCGAGCGGGCCGAGCAGGGCGAGCAGCACGCCGGCGTCCTTGAGGCGCAGGCCCCGCAGCTGGATGCGTCGGGGGACGCGCAGCCAGACGAGCGCACGCCGCCACGCGGGGTCGCCACCGTCGCGTGCGAGCATCGGCGTGAAGGCGTCGCGCCGCTCGAGGGCGAGCAGGAACAGCCCGGCGATCACCGCCATGCCCATGGGTCGACCCCCGGCGGCGACGGCGCCGACGAGTCCGGCGAGGACCGTGCGGTCGCGCTCGAGCAGGAGGAACGCCCCGAGGGCCGAGGCGGCGAACAGAGCGTCGCCGTACACCGACCAGTGCAGGTACCAGGCGTAGGGCAGCAGGAGCAGGGTGACGACTGCGGCGATCGAGGCGGCGCGGGTCATGCGGTCCTGGCACCAGCGGGCGAGCAGCACGACCGCGGTCAGCCCGCACAGCCAGGTGATGATGAGTCCGGCGTCGTACTCGTCGTTGGTCAGGAAGGTCAGGCCGCGGATGGCCATGGGGTACGACGGCCAGAACGCGACGGCACGCTGCGGGCCGGCGGTCCAGTCGTAGCCGTCGTGGGCGATCCGGTAGTACCAGTTGCCGTCCCAGCGCACCCACTGGCCGAACCAGCCGACGCCCGGCTCGAACTCCTGGCGGCCGATCGCGACCTGTGCGTCGAGTGCCAGCCGGCCGAGCAGCAGGAGGATCGCCGAGATGGCGAGGAAGCCGACGACGGCGACGAGGGTCGGCGAGGGACGTCGTCGTCCTGCCGTCGCGTCGACGGTCGCCTCCCCTCCTGTCACGACCGGCACGGGGTCCGACATTAGGTGCCCGCGGCTCGCCGCCGGGACCACCACGCACCGCCCAGCCCGACGCCGATCCCGACGACCGCGCCGCCGAGACCGCGCCGTCGCTGCGAGGGGGTCATCGTCGAGTGGTGACCGATGCCGCCGACCAGGTCGGCAGCGTCGGCGCCGGCCGAGGCCAGGAACCCGGGCGCGGCCGCCGAGCCGCCCTGCAGGCCGCCGCGCACGAGCAGGCCGCCGACGAGCGCGTCGCGGTACCCCATCGAGCGCAGCAGCAGCTGCGTGGTCGGGCTGGTCTCCTCGTGATCACCCCACAGCCGGTTCGCGGCGTTGGGGGCGATGAGGAAGGACACGCCCGACGCCAGGCGCAGGGCTCCGACCCCGACCGCGAGCCAGTCCGTCGACGGCGGGGGCGGCGGCGGTCCGTCGTCCGCTGCCGGTGCGATGGTCGTGGTCGTCGTGCTCACGTGCCCCCCTGTGTGCCGGGCCGGGGGGCCCGGGCGGTCGTCGTCCGGCGTCAACGATCGCGCACGACGACCGCCTCGATGCGGTGGTCGGCGGCCTTGCGCAGGACGACGTCCGCGTGCGCCGCGCTGGCGGCGATGTGCTCGCGCAGGTTGACGAGGTTGATCTCGGTCCAGGTCCAGCGGGCGACCGCCTCGACCTGGGCCGGGTCCCATCCGGCGAACTGCCCGTAGAACCCGTCGGCGGCGTCGGGCGCCGCGCAGAGCCGCAGGAACCGCTGGACGAACCAGTGCTCGACGTCGCTCTCGGCCGCGTCGACGTAGATGCCGACGTCGACCTCGTCGCCGACCGAGCGGGGCTGCAGGGCGTTGACGCCCTCGAGCACGAGCACGTCGCAGGGGGCGAGGGTCTCGTGCTGTCCGGGTACGACGTCGTAGAGCTGGTGCGAGTAGGTGGGCACCTGCGCTGCGTCGCCGCGGTGGACGGCCGCGAGGGTGGCGCGCAGGGCGTCGTGGTCGTAGCTCTCGGGGAAGCCCTTGCGCAGGGTCAGGCCCTCGGCGTCGAGCTCGGCGTTCGGGCGCAGGAAGGCGTCGGTGGACAGCACCCGCACGTCCCAGCCGGGCGTGCGGCGCCGGATCGCCTCGGCGAGCTGCTCGGCGACGGTGGTCTTGCCGACCGCCACGCTGCCGGCGACGGCGACGACCGCGGGTGGCGCGGTCCGCTCGTGCACGAGGGTGGCGACGACGTCGAGCACGGCCGCGTCGACGGGTGCGCCGAGGTCGCCCCCACCGCCCGTGCTGCTCCGACCGTCGGGCGTCGGCTGCTCGACCACGGCGGGAGCCTAGACACCGGGGTGGCGGGATCCGGTCCGGCCGAACCCCGGGATCTGGCAGAGTTCGCCCATGACTCCTGAAGAGACGGTCGACGAGTTCATCCGGCGGGTCGTGTCGCTGGACATCGAGGGCGCGGCCGAGCTGGTCGCCGAGGACCTCGAGTACGACAACGTGCCGATGGGCAAGGTGCACGGGCCCGAAGCGATGAAGGAGTTCCTGTCCGCGATGGTCAACGGGATCGACGAGGTGCAGTTCGTGACGCACCGCCAGGTGGCCGCCGGACGGCTGGTCCTGAACGAGCGCACCGATCGGTTCCGCATGGGCGAGCGTTGGATCGACCTGCCGGTGGCCGGCGTGTTCGAGGTGGCCGACGACGGCCGCATCGTGCTGTGGCGGGACTACTTCGATAACGCGACGTTCGTCGACCAGCTGAACGAGATCCTCGCTGCCGGCTGACGCGGGCGACGAGCCCGTCGTGGAGCCGGGCGACGAGCCCGTCGAGGTCCCGGGTCGGGCGGCACGGTCCCGGCGCCGCTGGCGCATCGGCGCGCTCGGCGTCGTCGTGGCGGTGCTGGTCAGCGGCTACGTGGGCATGCTGGCGACGGCCGAGGGGGCGCGGCGCGCGGAGATGGCGCCCATCGTCGACCGGCTGCTGCCCCTGTCGGCCGCCCGGGTGCGGCGGGTCCGGCTCGTGATCCCCGGGGTGGCGATGCTG
>JAFAFZ010000478.1 GCA_023423215.1 Actinomycetes bacterium | reverse complement strand
CTGGATCGCCTCGTGCGGCATCGCCGGGCGGGGGCCGACCAGGCTCAGACCGGGTAGGGCGTGAACTTCGAGCAGAGCGCCTCGACGTCGGCGCGCACGGCGCCGATGACCGACTCGTCCGAGGGCGAGCGCAGCACTCGGGTCATCAGCTCGGCGATCTGGACCATCTCGGGTTCGGTCATGCCCTGCGTGGTGACCGACGGCGTCCCGATGCGCAGGCCCGAGGTGACGAAGGGCGAGCGCGGGTCGTCCGGCACCGTGTTCTTGTTCAGCGTGATGCCGGCGGCGTCGAGCGCGTTCTGCGCGTCCTTGCCGGTGAGCTCCTCGTCGAAGGTGCGCAGGTCGATCAGCATGAGGTGGTTGTCGGTGCCGCCCGAGACCAGGCGGAAGCCGTTGGTGGCGAGCGCCTCGGCCAGCGCCTGCGCGTTGCGCACGATCTGCTGGGCGTAGTCGGCGAAGCTCGGATCGGCGGCCTCACGGAAGGCGACGGCCTTGCCGGCGATGACGTGCTCGAGCGGGCCGCCCTGGAGCCCGGGGAAGATCGCCTTGTTGATGCGGGCGCCGTACTCCTCCTTGGAGACGATGCAGCCGCCACGCGGTCCACGCAGGGTCTTGTGCGTCGTGAAGGTCACCACGTCGGCGTAGGGCACCGGGTTGGGGTGCACGCCGCCGGCGATGAGGCCCGCGATGTGCGCCGCATCGAAAAGGAACAGCGCGCCCACCTCGTCGCAGATCTGGCGCAGCGGCTCGGGGTCGATGATGCGGGGGTACGCGGTCGCCCCGGCGACCAGCATCTTCGGACGGTGCTGGATCGCCAGGTCGCGGATCTGGTCGTAGTCGAGCCGCTCGTCGCTGGGCGTCACCTGGTAGGAGACGAAGTCGTAGAACCGGCCCGAGATGTTCACCGGCGAGCCGTGGGTGAGGTGGCCGCCGTGGTCCAGGCTGAGGCCCAGGACCGTGTCGCCGGCCTCGAGCAGGGCGAGGTAGACGCCCAGGTTCGCGTTGGCGCCGGAGTGCGGCTGCACGTTCGCCGCCTCCGCGCCGAAGAGGGACTTCACGCGCTCGATGGCGAGATCCTCGATCTCGTCGACGACCTCGTTGCCGCCGTAGTAGCGCTTGCCCGGGTAGCCCTCGGAGTACTTGTTGGTCAGCACCGAGCCGACCGCCTCCATGACCGCGGGCGAGGTGAAGTTCTCGGACGCGATGAGCTGGATGCCGGTGTTCTGGCGATCGACCTCTCGGTCGATGGCGGCGAAGAGCTCGTGGTCACGATCGTTCGGCCAGGGCATGGTGGGCTTCCTCCGGTGGGGACCCGCTGCGGCGCTCGCCGGAGCACGGGTCGTGATGGGTCGTCGGGTCGGGTCGCCGGTGCGGCGGACCGGCGGAGCCGCAGGGCTCGACCGGTGGACGGTCTGGATCAGTCGGTGAGGGCGTCGAGCTTCTCGACGCGCGCCTGGTGGCGGCCGCCCTCGAACGTGGCGGTGAGGAACGCGTCCACCGCGTCGAGCGCGACCGACGGGCCGATCAGGCGCTCGCCCAGGCAGATGACGTTCGCGTCGTTGTGCTCCCGGGTGAGGCGGGCGGAGGTGACGTCGTGCACGGCCGCCGCACGGATGCCGTGGATCTTGTTGGCGGCCATGCAGATGCCCAGGCCCGAGCCGCACACCGCGACGCCGAGGTCGGCCTCGCCCGAGGCCACCGCCCGGCCGACGGCCGCGCCGTAGTCGGGGTAGTCCACCCGGTCGCCGCTGTTCGTGCCGAGGTCGACCAACGCATAGCCCTGGGCCGCCAGGTGCGTGGCGATCAGGTCCTTCAGCTCGAACCCTGCGTGGTCGGCACCCAGCGCGACGGTCGTGGTCGAGGGGGTGGGGGCTGCTCCGGCATCGGTCACGGACCCACTCTAGTGAACCCTCCCGCACCGCTCCGAGGGCGATCCGGCCGGCGCCGGAGCGGTGTCGGCCCCGGACTTCGGGCGCGTCGGACGGGCACCGTAGGCTCCCGCCGATGTCCAGCGACGCGGCGAGCCCCACACCGTCCTCGATCGACCCGCGCACCCCCGTGGTGGTGGGCGTCGGGCAGTTCCTGAACCGGGTCGACCAGGGTGCCGACCCGCTCGAGCCGGTGGACCTGATGGCCGAGGCGGTGCGCCTGGCGGGTGCGGATGCGGGGTCCGAGCGGGCGGTCACCGAGGCGGCCGTGATCGCTGCGGTGCCGACCATCTCGTGGCGCTACCGCGACCCGGCCGCCCTGGTGCGGGACCGGGTCGGCGCGCGTGGGGCGCGCACCTGGTACGCCACCGTCGGCGGCAACACGCCGCAGTCGATGCTCAACCGGCTCGCCGCGACGATCGCCCGGGGCGAGCTCGACCTGGCCGTCATGTGCGGTGGTGAGGCCGTGCGCAGCCGTGGGGCCGCCAAGCGTGAGGGCCGCGAGCTGGACTGGACCCGTCAGGGCGACGAGGTGACGCCGGACTGGGTCGACGAGTCCCCGTTCTTCATGGGTGGCCCCGCAGAGGCCGCACGCAACATCTTCATGCCGCTGCAGGCGTACCCGCTGTTCGAGAACGCGCTGTGGCACGCGTCCGGCCGCTCCCTCGACGAGCACCTGGCGGCGGTCGGCGAGATGTGGGCGGGCTTGTCTCGGGTGGCGGCGTCGAACCCGTACGCCTGGCGCCGAGACGCCTACACGGCCGCCGAGATCACGACGCCCACAGAGGACAACCGCCTCATCGGCTTCCCGTACACGAAGCGCATGGTGTCGAACCCGGACGTCGACATGGCGTCGGCCACCATCATCTGCTCGGTCGAGCGGGCCCGGTCGCTCGGCGTCCCGAGCGACCGCTGGGTGTTCCTGCACGCCGGCACCGACGGCAAGGACCGCATGATGGCCGAGCGGGCGAGCTTCGCCGCATCGCCCGCGATCGGCATCGCCGGCAACCGGGCGCTCGAGCTCGCCGGGGTCGGCGTCGACGAGGTCGCGCACCTCGACCTGTACTCCTGCTACCCGTCTGCGGTGCAGCTCGCCCTGGGCGAGCTGTCGATCCCGTGGGACCGCCAGCTGACCGTCTACGGCGGCCTGGGCTTCGCCGGCGGACCGTGGAACAACCCCGTCGGCCACGCCATCGCGTCGATGGTGGGCGTGCTGCGCGAGGACGCCGGCTCGCTCGGACTGGTCACGGCCAACGGCGGCCACGTCGACAAGCACGCCTTCGGCGTCTACTCGACCCGACCGCCCGCTGGGGGCTTCCGATCGGCGCGGCCCCAGGACGAGATCGACCGGGTGCCGGGCGTCGTCTCGGTGGTCGACCACCTCGGGCCGGGCACGATCGAGACGTGGACGGTCATGCACGCCCGTGACGGCAGCCGGGAACGTGCGCACGCCGCGATCCGCACGCCCGAGGGAGCCCGGACGTTCGGGATCACCGACGACGCGGACGTGATGGCCCGCATGGAGCGCGAGGACATGGTCGGCGTCGCGGTCGAGCTGGGCCCCGAGGGCGCGCTGCGGTTCGTCTGAACGGCGCAGCCGGTCGTGCGCCGCTCGCCCGGGCGCTGCTCAGGCGGTGCCGAGGCGGTCGAGCCGGGCGCGCAGGACCGTCATGATGCGCTCCGACGCCTTGGGCATCTCGTCGAGCAGCTTGCGGAACGCGGTCGAGTCGAAGCGCAGCATGTCCAGGTCGGTGTCGGCGACGACCGTGGCCGTGCGGGGCCGGTGGTCCACCAGCGCCATCTCGCCCACCATCGAGCCCGGGCCGGACGAGGCGACGTGGTCGCCCCGCACGTACACGCTGGCCGTGCCGTCGACGATGACGAAGCAGTCCGTGCCCGGGTCTCCCTGGTCGACGACGACCGAGCCGGCCGGGAGCTGCACCTCGTCGGACAGCTCGACCACCCGCCGCAGGTCGTCGTCGTCGAAGCCCTCGAAGAAGGGCACGTCGGAGAGCACCTCGACCCGCTCGGCTGGCTTGCGTCGAAACGTCATGGGGACCCCCGCTCCTCGGTGACGAGGGGCACACTAACCTCTGCGCCAGCGAGGGCAGGGATGGGGTTCGGAGCGACCTCCGGATCGCCGGTGCCGTCGCCGTCGGAACGATCCGGGGGGATGCGGATGCGAGCTGCAGTCATGCGCGACGGCGCACTGGTCGTCGACGAGGTCGAGGAGCTGTCGCCCCAGCCGGGCCAGGTCGTCGCCGAGGTCCTGGCGTGCGGCATCTGCGGATCCGACCTGCACGCGCTGCACCACGCGGACCAGCTCGTCGAGATGTCGATCGCGATGGCGGCGGACGCCGGACCGTTCGCACCCGCACCGATGGACGCGTCGCTCGACGTCGTCATGGGCCACGAGTTCAGCGCCCGGGTGCTCGCCGTGGGCGAGAACGTCGGGAACTGCGCGCCGGGCGACGTCGTGGTCTCGCTCCCGATCGTGATGGACGCCGGTGGCATCCACGCCGTCGGCTACGACAACCACTACCCGGGCGGGTACTCCCAGCAGCTCGTCCTGTCCGACGTGCTCTGCACGAAGGTCCCCAACGGGCTCGATCCGCGGTTGGCCGCCCTGACCGAGCCGATGGCGGTCGGGCTGCACGCGGTGAACCTGTCGGCCGTGACCACGGGCCACGCAGCCGTCGTGCTGGGCTGCGGTCCGGTCGGGCTCGCCGTCATCGCAGCGCTGAGGGCGATGGGGGTCGGCACGATCGTTGCGGGCGACTTCTCGCCGACCCGCCGTGAGCTGGCCGCCCGGATGGGTGCCACCGAGGTCGTGGACCCACGCGACGAGAGCGCCGTGCGGGCGTGGCGACGGGTGGACGGGTCGCGCCCGCTCGTGATCTTCGAGGCCGTGGGCAACCCCGGGATGATCGAGTCCGCGGTGCTCGAGGCGCCCCGTGGCGCGCAGATCCTGGTGGTCGGCGTGTGCATGGTGGCCGACACCTTCCGGCCGATGATCGCCGTCGGCAAGGAGCTGAACCTCCAGTTCGCGTTCGGCTACGACCCGATGGAGTTCGTCGACACCCTCGGCCGCATCGCCGAGGGCACCTACGACGTCGAGCCGATGATCACCGCCGAGGTGCCGCTCGACGGGGTGGCCGACGCGTTCACCGCGCTCGCCGACCCGGACGCCCACGCCAAGATCCTCGTCATCCCGAACTGAGCGGCTGCCCGCCGACCCGACCCTCACCCACCTCTGGCGTGCGTCGTGGTCGCGAGGCGACCACGATCAACGCCACAG
>JAFAFZ010000463.1 GCA_023423215.1 Actinomycetes bacterium | reverse complement strand
GAACGGCAGCTGCACCACGAGGATCTGCATGGCGATGACGCCGCCGAGCGCGTACAGCAGCGGGCGGTTCGAGAGGCTGTAGCGGCTGAAGACCGTCTCGTCGCCGCTGCGCACGCAGAACGAGTTGACGAGCTGGAAGAAGACGAAGGACGAGAACGCCATCGTCAAGGCCGTGTTCCACTCGGCGCTGCCCTGGTCGTCGCCCTTGAACGCCATGAACAGCGCCAGGGTGCCGATGGTGATGACGATGGCCGACATCACGATGCGGACGAGGCGGGACCCGCTCAGGATCACGGCGTCGCGGTCCCGCGGCGGGCGCGCCATGACGTCGGGCTTGGGCGGGTCGACGCCGAGCGCGATGGCCGGAGGGCCGTCCGCGATGATGTTGACGAACAGGATCTGGATCGCGTTGAACAGCGAGCCGAACTGAGCGAGCTGTGCGATCAGGATCGTCAGGATCGCCGAGATGTTCGTCGTGAGCTGGAAGCGCACGAAGGTGATGATGTTCTCGTAGATCGCACGGCCGCCCTCGACGGCGTGCACGATCGTGGCGAAGTTGTCGTCGGTGAGGATCATGTCACCGGCTTCCTTCGTGACCTCGGTGCCGGTGATGCCCATCGCGACGCCGATCTCGGCCTGCTTGAGCGATGCCGCGTCGTTCACACCGTCGCCGGTCATGGCGACGATGTTGCCGGTCGACTGCAGCGCCTTGACGACCCGGACCTTGTGCTCGGGCGACACGCGGGCGCACACGCCGATGCCGTCGATCTCGGTGGGCAGGTCCTCGTCCGAGATCCGGTCGAGCTCCGCGCCGGTGATGACCCGGCCCTGGATGCCGAGCTGGGCGGCGATCGCACCCGCCGTCGACGCGTGGTCGCCGGTGATCATCTTCACGCCGATGCCGGCGGAGCGGCACTCGGCGATCGCGTCGATGGCCTCGGGACGGGCCGGGTCGAGGATGCCCACCAGGCCGACGAGCTGCAGGCCCTCGAGCTCGGAGGACAGATCGCCCTCGTAGTCGTTCGGGTCGACGGGCAGCTCGGTCGTCGCGAGCGCCAGGACGCGCAGGCCCTCGGAGCCGAGCGCCTCGTTCGCGGCGACGAGCTCGGCGCGCCGTGCTTCGTCGATGGCGTCGGCGCCGTCGGGGCCGAGCACCGTCGAGCACCGCGCCAGGACGACGTCCGGAGCACCCTTGACCACCACCAGGGCGCGGTGGCGATCCTCGGGTGCGTGGTGCATCGTCGCCATGAACTTGGTCGCCGAATCGAACGGGACCTCGTCGATGCGGGGCAGCTCGGCACGGATCGCCTCGGGGTCCATCCCTGCCTTCGCGGCGAGCACGACGAGCGCGCCCTCGGTCGGATCGCCGACCAGCTCGGTCTCGGCGCCCTCGCCTCGCAGGTGGGCGTCGTTGCAGAGCACGCCGGCGAGCAGCGACGGCCGGAGCGACTCGACCGCGGCAGCGTCGAGCGCCGCGTCCTGTCCCTCGGCGTGGAGGTCGCCGACCGTGCCGTAGCCCAGGCCGTCGATCCGGTAGGACCCTCCGCGTGCGAGCAGCCGGGTGGCGGTCATCTGGTTCAGCGTGAGCGTGCCGGTCTTGTCCGAGCAGATCACGGTCGTCGAGCCGAGCGTCTCGACCGAGGCCAGGCGCTTCATGATGGCGTGGCGCTTCGCCAGGCGGCCGACGCCGATGGCGAGCGTCACGGGCACGACCGCGGGCAGGCCCTCGGGGATGGCGGCGACGGCCAGGGCGACGGAGTTGAGCAGCGCCTCGCTGACGGTGTCGCCGTTGTAGAGCGCGACGATGAACACGGCGATGACCGCGACGAAGGCGATCGCGGCCAGGCGCTTGCCGAGCTGCTCGATCTGCTCCTGCAGCGGTGTCGGCTTCTCCTCGGCGGCACCGAGCAGGCCGGCCAGCTTGCCGACCTCGCTGTGCATGCCGGTGCCGGTCACGACGAGCTCGGCCCGGCCACGGACCAGCGTCGTGTTCATGTAGCCGGCGCTGAAGCGCTCGGCGAGCGGCACGTCGGTGCTGCCGTCGTGCCCGGCGGTGACCGGCTCGTCCTGCTTGTCGACGGGTACGGACTCCCCGGTCAGCATCGACTCGTCGACCGAGGTCGAGGCGGTCACCAGGAAGCGGCCGTCCGCGGGCACCCGGTCGCCGGCCTCGAGCAGGACGACGTCGCCCGGGACCAGGTCGGTCGCCGAGACCTCCTGCACCTGCCCACCGCGCCGCACCCGCACGATCGTGTCGAGCATGCCCTTGAGCGCGGCCAGGGCGTTGTCCGCCCGGTTCTCCTGCACGAAGCCCATGACGGCGTTGATGAGCAGGACGATCGCGATGACGATCGGGTCCTTGTAGTCGCCCACCAGCGCGGACACGACCGCCGCGCCGATCAGGATGTAGACCATCAGGTCCCGGAACTGGTCGACGAAGCGCAGCCACGCGGGGCGCCGGGGCGGTTCGTCGAGCTGGTTGGACCCGTAGACCGAGCGGCGGCGCTCGACCTCGGCGTCGTCGAGCCCCCGGTGGGGGTCGACCTGCAGCCGGTCCAGCGCATCGTCGGTCGACAGGCGGTACCACTCGATGCCGGGATCGAGGGCGCCGTCCGGGGTCGCCACCGCAGAGGTGGCGGCGTCGTCAGCCATGTGGGGGTGTCTCCGTCGTCGGGGTGGCGCGCGAGTGCCACCTGGTGCGGCGGAGGTCTCCCTCATCGGCCCGGCGACGCC
>JAFAFZ010000461.1 GCA_023423215.1 Actinomycetes bacterium | reverse complement strand
CCGCCGACCTCGCCGCCCGGCTCTGAGCTCGCCGGGGCGGCGACCTCCACTCATCGACGGCCCCGGGTGGCGGAAGGAGGGGGATTCGAACCCCCGGAGGCTTGCACCTCGACGGTTTTCAAGACCGTTGCATTCGTCCGCTCTGCCATCCTTCCGCCGGTCATCGTAGGGGTCCGCCGCAGGACGGCACGATCCCGAGAACGGCGGCGGATCCCTTGAGTCGTCGCAGGACCTGCCGACGGGAACGCCATGTCGTTCCCTCCGCGCGCCCGACACGCCGACTGATCGATGGCCTCGTCGTCCCGACTCGACCGCTGGCGAGCCGCGCACATCCACGACCACTTCGGCACCCTGTTCGCGCTCCTGCTGTCGACCTTCGTCGTCCAGGGCTTCTCGGACTTCTGGTGGTCACGACCCATCACGTCGCTCCTCGAGGTCTGCATGCTCGTGGTCGCGTTCTTCACCACCCACACCAAGGGAGCGCGGCCACTCGTGGTGATCGTGGGGGTGCTCGGGTTCACCGCGTCGATCGCGGCGGTCCTCGTGGAGCACGGCAAGAACAGCGCGTGGGGCGTGCCCAACCTCGTGATCGCGTTCGTCTACCTGGCGATCCTGGTGGGCGTGTTCCGACGGGTGCTCGCGCAGCGCCACGTGACGATGGAGACGATCCTCGGCGCGCTCTGCGTCTACTTCATCCTCGGGCTGATGTTCGCCAACCTGTACGGCGCGATCGACGCGTTCTCGGTCGACCCGCTGTTCGGACATCCGGTCCCACGCTCCGACTACTCGTACTTCTCGTTCGTGACCCTGACGACCGTGGGCTACGGCGACGTCGTGGCGGCCACCGACGTCGGGCGGCGCTTCGCCGCGATCGAGGCGATGACCGGCCAGATCTTCCTGGCCACCGCCGTCGCCCGGCTCGTGTCGCTCTACGGCGTGGACCTCGGCAGGGCCAAGCAGGCCGCGGTCGACGACGGCGAGTCCGCGGCCGAACCGGCTCAGTCCGACAGCTGAGCGAGGAGCGACCCGAGCCAGGCGTCGGCCTCGGCCAGGTCCGAGCTGGACCGTGCGCGGTTCGCCTCGCCGGCCTCGCCCGCAGCGGGGTACGAGCCGAGGAACTTCACGTCCGCCTGCTTCGCCCGCAGGTTCCGCAGGCAGTCCGCGACGACCGGGTCCGCGATGTGGCCGTCGAGGTCCAGCAGGAAGCAGTAGTCGCCGAGCGAGGTCTTCGTCGGCCGCGACAGCAGCAGCGACAGGTTGATGGAGCGTGCCGCGAACTCCTGGAGGATCGCGAGCAGCGAACCGGGTCGGTCCGCCCGCTGGAACACGACGATCGACGTCTTGTCGTGACCGGTCGGTGCCGGCACCCCGGTCCGTGACACCAGCACGAAGCGCGTCGCGTTCTCGGGGTGGTCCTCGATCTCGGTCGCCGCGACCTCGAGCCCGTAGAGCTCGCCGGCCCGGGCGTTGGCGACGGCGGCGACGGTCGGGTCGTCGGCCTGCGCGGCCAGCTCGGCCGCCTCGGCGTTGGAGTTGGCCGCGACGTACTCGACGTCCGGCAGCTGCTGGCGCAGCCAGGTGCGGCACTGCGCGGACGCGACGGGGATGGCGATGAGGCGCTTCACCTCGGCGAGCGAGGCGCCCGGACGGACCAGCAGGTTCAGCGACACGGGCTCGAGCATCTCCCGCTGGATGAGCACGTCGACGTCGAACGCGAGCGTGTCGACGATGGCGTTCACCGTGCCCTCGATCGCGTTCTCGACCGGGACGACGCCCAGGTCCAGCTCGCCCTCGGCGACGCCGAAGAGCACGTCGGTCATCAGCGAGTAGGGCACGCGGGTGCCGTCGACCAGGTCCGGCTGGCGCACGATCACCTGCTCCGAGAACGTGCCCGCCGGCCCCAGGAACCCGATGCGAGTCGACGACGTCGCGGGACGGTGTTCGGTGGCACCCGGGGCGCCGGCGGCAGCTGCGGTCATGCCGTGACGCTACCGGCGCGATCGCCCGCTCGGCTCACGGGTTCCGGTCGTAACATCGCCGCGATGAGCACCCACCTCGCACCCGTCTGGTTCCGCGTCACCGATCTGGACGTGGTCGAGGGGGCCGGGTGCTGGGTCACGACGGCGGACGGATCGCGCTACCTCGACTTCACCGGCGGCATCGCGGTGGTGTCGACGGGGCACTGCCACCCGCACGTCGTCGAGGCCATCCGCGAGCAGGCCGGCCGGTTCATCCACGCGCAGGTCAACTGCTACCGCCACGACCTGCTCGAGCCGCTGGGCGCGCGCCTGGCCGAGCTGACCCCCGAGGGCATCGACACCTTCTTCTTCGCGAACTCCGGCGCCGAGGCGACCGAGGGCGCGATCAAGCTCGCGAAGCAGGTGACCGGCCGCCCGCACACCATCGTGTTCCAGGGCAGCTTCCACGGTCGGACCCACCTGGCGATGGCGATGACCACGTCGAAGACGAGCTACCGCGCAGGCCACTCGCCGCTGCCGTCGGGCGTCTTCGTCTCGCCGTTCCCGCAGTGGGTCGGCACCGACCTGACCGAGGACCAGGCCGTGGACGCGGCGCTCGACGGGTTCCGGTACCTGCTCGCCGGCCAGACCGCGCCGGCCGAGACGGCCGCGGTGATCATCGAACCGGTCCTGGGTGAGGGCGGCTACCTGCCGGCGCCCTCCCGCTTCCTGCAAGAGGTCGCGGCGATCTGCGCGGAGCACGGCATCCTCTTCATCGCGGACGAGGTCCAGTCGGGCTTCGCCCGAACGGGCACGATGTTCGCCGTCGAGCCGTCGGGGGTGCGCCCCGACGTCGTCGTCATGGCCAAGGGCATCGCGTCGGGCTTCCCGATCGCGGCGATCGGCGCGTCGGCCGAGCTGATGTCGCGCTGGCCGGTCGGCTCGCACGGCGGCACCTACGGCGGCAACCCCATCGGCTGCGCCGCGGCGCTGGCGACCATCGACGTGCTGACCGGGCCGGGCTTCCTGGAGTCGGTGGACGAACGCGGCGAGCAGCTGCGGGCCGGGCTGCGCGAGCTGGCCGAGCGGCACCCCGTGATCGCGGACGTGCGCGGCCCCGGGCTCATGGTGGCGGCCGAGTTCCGCGACCCCGAGACCCGCACCCCCGACGCGGCGCGCACCGCTGCGGTCCTGGCTCACGCCCGGGACCACGGGAAGCTGCTGCTCATGAACGCCGGCACGTGGGGCAACGTCATCCGGTTCATGCCGCCGCTCGTCGTCGACGAGGACGAGATGGCCGCCGCGCTCGCCGCGCTGGGCGACGCGCTCGACGCGACCGCCTGAGCCCCGACAGGTTCGGACCCCAGGCGACGTCCAGCGTCACCTCAGGTCCGAACCTCGGCACGTCGGTCGGCGGCTCAGCCGCTCAGGCGCGCTGGCGGGACGAGGCGTGGCGCCACAGGGCCCGGTAGCTGGGCCACTCCAGGCCGGGCTGCACGTAGCCGGCTCGCTCGAGCTCGGCCTGCAGGCGCGGCAGCTTCGAGAACGGCACGCCGATGTCGACGTGGTGCGCCAGGTGCCAGCCGGTGTTGAACGGCACCA
>JAFAFZ010000403.1 GCA_023423215.1 Actinomycetes bacterium | reverse complement strand
GACGGTGCCGCCTCGTCGACCTCTTCTTCGCGACGCTGCGGGGCTGGCTTCTTCTTCAGTTCACGTTCTGGCATCTCGTACCTCCGCGTCGACGTTCACCGTACCGCGCGCCACCCCCCGATCCGCGCCGCACCTCCCGAGCCGGTGACGGCCGTCGCCGCCGACGCGCCGGCGCTCGCGCCGCGGGGCTCGCCCGTGCTCGCGACCTCAGCTGCGCAGGCGCTGCAGCAGGTCGCCCGCGCTGGTGGCCGCATCGATGAGCGGGCCGACCGTGTCCCTGGTGCCGCGGCCCGGCTCCAGCATCGGCACGCGCTGCAGCGAGGTCTCTCCGACGTCGAACACCATCGAGTCCCAGTTCGCGGCGACGATGTCGTCGGCGAAGCGCGCCAGGCAGCGTCCGCGGAAGTAGGCGCGGGTGTCCGGCGGCGGCTCGCTGATCGCGGCCACCACCTCGTCGTCGTCGGTCAGGCGCTCCAGGCCGACACGGCGGGACAGCGACGAGCCCGGCCGCAGGTCGTGGTACTGCAGGTCCATGGCGGCCAGGCGGTCGTCGCTCCAGTCGAGCGAGTGCCGCTCGCGGTAGGCGTCGAAGAGCCGGTACTTCGCGACCCAGTCGAGCTGGTCCGCCAGCCGCATCGGGTCGGACTCCAGACCGCTCAGCACGACCTCCCAGCGCGAGAGGACCTGCTCCCCCACCTCGACGCCGACGGACTCCAGGCCGTGGCGGTCCGCCCACGCCCGAGCCGCCTCGAGCAGCCGCCACTGGATGTCGAGCGCCGTCATCGAGGTGCCGTCCGCCATGAGCAGGGGCTCGGCGAGCGAGAGGTCGCGCGAGACGTGGTGCATGGCCGGCACGGGACGGGCGAACACCATCGGCTCGCCGATCGCGTCGTCCTCGACCATGGCGAGCACGATCGCGCTCGTGCCGAGCTTCAGGAAGGTCGCGACCTCGCTGAGGTTCGCGTCGCCGGCGATCACGTGGAGACGGCGGTACTTCTGCGCGTCCGCGTGCGGCTCGTCGCGGGTGTTGATGATCGGGCGCTTCAACGTCGTCTCGAGGCCGACCTCCTCCTCGAAGAAGTCCGCCCGCTGCGTCAACTGGAAGGGCACCTCGTCGCGGCGGGTGCCGGGCAGCTCCGAGCCGACCTTGCCGGCGCCGGTGAAGATCTGCCGGGTGACGAAGTGCGTCGTGGCGTGGGTGACGATCGAGCTGAACGGCGTCGCCCGGTCCATCAGGTAGTTCTCGTGGCACCCGTAGCTGTTGCCCTTGCCGTCCGAGTTGTTCTTGTAGACGACGATCTCCTGCCCCTCGGGCAGCAGGTGCCGTGCGGCCGCCATGGAGCGGAGCAGGATCTCCTCGCCCGCACGGTCGTAGCGCAGGGCCTCTCGGGCATCGAGGCACTCCGGCGCCGAGAACTCCGGGTGGGCGTGATCGACGTAGTAGCGGGCGCCGTTGGTGAGCACCGCGTTGACGAGGTGGGTCTCGATCTCGGGCGCGATCGACAGCCGGCGCGCGTCGTCGCGGGCGTCGTTGCCCGGCTGCTCGTCCTCGAAGTCCCATCCGACCCGCTGCCCCTCGAGCGCGGCGAGGTACGCGTTGATCAGCAGCGAGGACGACGAGATCGGGTTCGACTCGGCGGCGCCGCGCACGACGATGCCGTACTCGGTCTCGATGCCGAGGATCTTGGGGATGGCCACGCAGGGAACCTACCCGTCGTGGCCGTGCCCCTCGTCGGCAGCGTCAGTCGCAGGTCGCCGAACCGAAGATCTTCACGAGCGGGTTCAGGTCGCCCGGATCGCAGGCGCGCTCGATCGGGTACTGCTGCCACCCTCCCCGGTCGATCATGACGAGGAAGCTTCGGTTCTCCTCGCAAGCACGTTCCGCAGCGCCCGCCGGCTCACTTCACGACGTCGCCGAGGCCCACCGCGGGGTCGAGGGTGAGCGGCATCACCGTGCCGGAGCGGCCGCCGACCTGCGTCTCCCACCCGGCCTGGAAGCTGGAGAAGAGCGCACGGCCGCGGCCGGTCGTATCGCTGAAGAACGACTGGCCGCCGGGGCCCGTGCGCCCGTTCGACGACGCGATCCACGGTCCCGACGGGTCCGAGGTGCACGGACCCACCGGCGACGAGCACCGCGCGATGCCGGTCGAGTAGGCGGCCTCCCACCAGCGGCCGGCGGAGTACGCCAGCAGATACGAGCCGCGTGTCCAGTCGTAGGTCATGGCCGGCTGCTCGATGAAGTGGTACTCCCACGGGTGCTGGCGCGTGAGGATCGGCACTGCGTCGCCCGCGGGGTTGCCCCACCAGTCCAGCGGGATGGAGTGCAGCGGCGACTCGGTGTCGCCGAACGCGACGAGCAGGTAGCTGCGACCGTCGTTGTCGGTGAACACCTCCGGGTCGAGCGCCCCGCCCACTCCCCCGAGCCCGCAGGTGAACGGCGACGGATCGGGCACGAAGGGCCCCGACGGGCTGTTCGACCACGCCCGGCCGACGCACTGCGCGTTCCACGGCTGGGGCGGGTTCCGGCGGTCGGCCGAGAAGAACATGATCCAGCGGCCGTCCATCTGCGCCACCGTCGGCGCCCAGAACTGCTTCGTGCTGGACGCCCAGGCGGGTTGTGTGGGCATGCCCTCGTGGGTGAGGCGGTTCTTCTCGCTCAGCG
>JAFAFZ010000373.1 GCA_023423215.1 Actinomycetes bacterium | reverse complement strand
CGAGGCGCCTGCGCCGAGGATAGCTCCGGCAGAGGCCGCCGCGACGACCGAGGCCGCCTCGCCGGCCGATGCGGCGGACCAGGAGCCGGCCGCAGGTGCGCACGCCCCGGCCACCGGTGACACCTCGATCCGCGTCGACGTGCGCCTGCTGGACCAGCTGATGAACCTGGTCGGCGAGCTGGTGCTCGCCCGCAACCAGATCCTGCAGTACACCTCGCTCCACCAGGACCCGACCTTCGTCAACTCCTCGCAGCAGCTCAACCTGATCACGACCGAGCTGCAGGAAGGCGTGATGAAGACCCGGATGCAGCCGATCGGCAACATCTGGTCGAAGTTCCCCCGCGTCGTGCGCGACCTGGCGATCGCCTGCGAGAAGCAGGTGCGCATCGACATGGAGGGCGAGGAGACCGAGCTCGACAAGACGATCCTCGAGGCCATCAAGGACCCGCTCACCCACGTGGTGCGCAACTCGGTCGACCACGGCATCGAGTCGCCCGAGGAGCGCGTCGCCGCCGGCAAGCCGGCCGAGGGGACGCTGCGCCTGCGCGCGTTCCACGAGGGCGGCCAGGTCATCATCGAGATGAGCGACGACGGCAAGGGCCTCGACATGGACGGCATCCGCTCGAAGGCGATCGAGCGAGGGCTCGTGACCGCCGAGCAGGCCGCCCGGATGGGCGATCGAGAGACCGCCAACCTGATCTTCATGCCGGGCTTCTCGACCGCCGCGGCCGTCACGAACGTGTCGGGTCGCGGCGTCGGCATGGACGTCGTGAAGAGCAACATCGAGAAGATCGGCGGCACGGTCGACGTGCAGTCGACCCAGGGCCACGGCACGACGCTGACGGTCAAGATCCCGCTGACGCTCGCCATCATCCCCGCGCTCGTCGTGAGCTGCGACGACGCCAGCTACGCGATCCCGCAGGTGAACCTGGTCGAGCTGCTCCGCGTCGACCCGGCGCAGGACTCCCAGCGCATCGAGTACGTGGGCGATGCGCCGGTGTACCGCCTGCGCGGGCGGCTGCTCCCCGTCGTGCACCTGCGCGAGATCCTGGGCCTGGAACCGGTCGACACCGACGAGGTCGCGGTCAACGTGGTCGTGCTCCAGGCCGACGACCGCCAGTTCGGCCTGGTCGTCGACCAGGTGAACGACACCGAGGAGATCGTCGTCAAGCCGCTCGGCCCGCACCTCAAGGCGCTCACGCCGTTCGCCGGCACGACGATCATGGGTGACGGCGCCGTCGCGCTGATCCTCGACGCCATCGGCATCGCCCAGGAGGGCAACGTCATCTCCGAGGTGCGCGAGCGCCTGCTCACCGAGGAATCGGTCGCCGTCAGCGGCGCCCGCGACGGCGAGCGCCAGACGGTGGTCGTCTTCGACGTCGCCGAACGCCGCATCGCCATCCCGCTCGCCTTCATCGACCGCCTCGAGGAGATCCCGACCACCGCGGTCGAGCGCATCTCGGGCGCCGAGGTGGTGCAATACCGCGGCAAGCTCCTGACGCTGCTGTCGCTGCGCCGCTACCTGGACCTGGGCCACCAGGCCGATCCGTTCGCGGAGCCGCCCGAGTCCGGGATGCTCCAGGTGCTCGTCTACTCGACCGAGTCCCGCGTGTACGGCCTGATCGTGGACGAGATCCTCGACATCGTCGAGACCGACACGGCCGAGGCCGAGCCCGGTTCGAGCCCGACCGTGCAGTTCTCCGGGGTCATCGGCCGTCGCGCCACCGACCTCATCGACATCGGGGAGATCATCAACATGTTCGAACGGGACCACGGACTGGTGGGTGCGTCGTGAACAACCGCGCCAGCGACCACCTCGGCGAGGACGACACGAGCGTCGGCACCTACCTGCTGACGACCTTCGTCGTCGACGGCCTGCACCTGGGCGTCGACGCCCTCGACGTGCAGGAGGTGCTGCGCTTCCAGTCGATGACCCGCGTGCCGCTCGCACCGGCCGAGGTGAGCGGGCTCATCAACCTGCGTGGCCAGGTCGTCACGGCGATCGACCTGCGCCGCCGGCTCCGCCGTCCCGACCGCGACCCCGACGTGTTGCCGATGAACGTCGTGGTCCGCACCGACGACGGGCCGGTCAGCCTGCTCGTGGACGAGATCGGCGACGTGATCGAGGTGCCCCGCAACAGCCTCGAGGAGAACCCGGAGACCGTCAGCGACCTGGAGCGCGAGCTCGTCCTGGGCGTGCACAAGCTCCGGGGCCAGCTGCTCCTCGTGCTCGACGTCTTCCGGGTCGCCGCGCCCATGGCCACCGCCTGACCGGCACACCCGCACCGACCCCCTCGCCCGACCGGCCCGCCGGCCACCGCCACCTCACCCATCAGATCCACCTCGCCAACGGACGCCGCACCGCTCGTCCGACAAGGAGTCCCCATGCTCGCTCTCGTCGTCGATGACTCACGAGCCGTCCGATCCACGCTGCGTCGGATGCTGAACAACGCCGGCTTCGACGTGCTCGAGGCCGGCCACGGCGTCGAGGCCCTCGAGCGCCTGCACGCCGAGTCGTCGGTGCCGGACCTGGCGCTGGTCGACTGGAACATGCCCGAGATGGACGGCCTCGACCTGGTCCGGTCGCTGCGCCAGGAGCGCCGCTTCGCCGAGCTCCCCGTCATGATGGTGACCGCCGAGACGGACCCGAGCCAGATCGCCCGGGCGCTCATGGCCGGCGCCGACGAGTACGCCATGAAGCCCCTCGACGAGGAGTCCCTCGTCGAGAAGCTCGCACTGCTGGGGCTGGCGCCCGCGGTCTCATGACGCCGATCCGCATCGTCGTCGTCGACGACTCGGTCGTCATCCGACGGGTGCTGACCGACATCCTGGACGCGGACCCCGACATCGAGGTCGTCGCGACCGCGTCGAACGGCCGGCTCGGACTGGAGCGCATCGCGCAGTACCGGCCGGACGTGGTCACGCTCGACATCGAGATGCCCGAGATGGACGGCCTGGAGGCGGTCAAGGAGCTCCGCAGGACCGACCGGCGCACCCCGGTCATCATGTTCAGCACGCTGACCGAGCGGGGCGGTTCCGCCACGCTCGAGGCGCTCGCGAACGGCGCGAACGACTACGTCACCAAGCCCGCCAGCACCGGCAGCCCGACCGCGGCGATGGAACGGGTCCGCACCGACCTGCTGCCGCGCATCAAGGCCCTGGTCGGCCGTGGGGCCGCCGTCCCGCGCACCGTCGCCGGCAGCACCTCGACGCCGGTCGCGCCCGTCGTGACCCGAGCCCCGCGCCCCGCGACCTCGCCCGTCGAGATCGTGGCCATCGGCACCTCGACCGGCGGGCCGAACGCCCTCGAGGAGGTCCTCACCCACCTGCCGGGCGACCTGGGCGTGCCGATCGTCGTCGTACAGCACATGCCGCCGCTGTTCAGCCGGCTCCTCGCGGAGCGGCTCGACACCAAGACCCGGTTGCGCATCGTCGAGGCCGAGCCCGGCATGCGCCTGGAGCCCGGCCTGGTCGTGATCGCACCGGGCGACTTCCACATGGTCCTCCGCCAGACCCTCGCCGGCGGCGTCGAGGTGCGGACGAACCAGGACGCCCCCGAGAACTCCTGTCGACCCGCCGTCGACGTGCTGTTCCGCTCGGTCGCCCAGGTCTACGGACCTCGCAGCTTCGGGGTCGTCATGACCGGCATGGGCCAGGACGGGATGCTCGGCGCCCGGGCGCTCGTCGAGGCCGGCGCGGACGTGATCGCCCAGGACGAGGCCACCAGCGTCGTCTGGGGCATGCCGGGCGCCGTCGCCCGCGACGGCACCGCCTCCGCCCTGGTCCCCCTCCCGCAGATCGCCTCCACCATCGACCGCCGCGTCCGACGCCTCGCGGCCGTTCCGACCCCCGTCACGACAGGTTCCTCCCGATGAGCTCCACCCTCTCGTCCGCCCCGCCGCCCTCCACGCCGTCCACGACCTTCGGTGCCGCCTCCCCCGGCAGCGCGGCGAGCGGCCTGAGCACGGAGGACCTCGACTTCGTGCGAGCGCTCGTGCTCTCCCGGTCCGCGATCGTGCTGGACGAGGGCAAGGGCTACCTCGTCGAGAGCCGCCTGGCGCCGATCGTGCGCGAGGACGGCCTCTCCTCGATCGGCGAGCTCGTCGACCTGCTGCGCCGCCGCCCGCGCTCCCCGCTCGAGGGACGGGTGGTCGACGCCATGACGACGAACGAGACCTCGTTCTTCCGCGACGTGCACCCCTTCGACGCGCTGCCGGCGATCATCTCGGACCTGCCCGGCGGGGCCGCCGGACCGCTCACGATCTGGTGCGCCGCGTGCTCGAGCGGGCAGGAGCCCTACTCGATCGCGATGACGATCCACGAGAAGCTGCCGCACCTGGCGTCACGCGTGCGCATCCTGGGCACCGACCTGTCGCCCACGATGGTCGACCGCTGCCGGGCCGGCCGCTTCAGCCAGCTCGAGGTCAACCGCGGCCTGCCGGCACGCCTGCTGGTCCGGTACTTCGACCAGGACGGGACCGACTGGGTCGCGAAGCCGGCGCTGCGCTCGATGATCGACGCCCGCGTCGGGAACCTGGCCGAGCCGCTCCTCGGCGTGCCGCGCTGCGACCTCGTGATGCTGCGCAACGTGCTCATCTACTTCTCGGTCGACACCAAGGCCGAGATCCTCGGGCGCATCCGCACCGGCGTGCTCAAGCCGGGCGGGGTCCTGGTGCTGGGCTCCAGCGAGACGACCCACAACATCGACAACGCCTACGAGCGCCAGGAGTACGGGCGAGCGACGTGCTACCGCCCGACCGCTGCCTGAGCGCACCCCACGATCCGACCGAGAGGACCCCGACCATGATGACCCTGTCCGACTCCCTGCTGCAGGAGGCCGTCGGCGACGTGCTGAACGGCCTGCTCGGCGACGCACTCGACGACCTCGCCACGGCGACGGTGCCGACCTACGTGGCCACGGTGTCGCTCGCCGGCGAGTTCCACGGGATGCTCGCGGTCCGCTGCACCGAGGACACCGCCCGCAACCTGGCGGCCGTCATGTTCTGCGACGCCCCCGAGGCGCTGGACGCAGCGGACGTCGCGGACGCCATGGGTGAGGTCGCGAACCAGGTGGGCGGCGTCGTGAAGACGATGGTGCCCGGCCCGACGCAGCTCGGCCTGCCCGTCGTGGTCCGGGGCACCCGGATCGGCGCGGACGCCGACCTGGAGCCAGACTCTTATACACATCTCCGAGCCCACGA
>JAFAFZ010000286.1 GCA_023423215.1 Actinomycetes bacterium | reverse complement strand
GAACGGCGCACGCGACGCCACCGCGGTGCAGCGCATGGACGCGGCCGTCCTGGCGGACGAGCTCACCTCACGCGGCTGGTGCTGCATCCCGCCCGACTGAGCACGCCGGTGCCCGTCAGCGGTCGGGGATGCGCCAGTCGACGGGGTCGCGCCCGGCCGCTTCGAGCGCCTCGTTGGCGCGTGAGAACGGCCGGCTGCCCAGGAAGCCCCGGTGGGCGGACAGCGGTGAGGGGTGCGGCGACTCGATGACGACGTGCCGGGACGTGTCGACGAGCGCCTTCTTGCGCCGGGCGGACGCACCCCACAGCAGGAAGACGACGCGCTCGTCCTTGTCGTTCACGGCGCGGATGACCTGGTCGGTGAAGGTCTCCCAACCGTGGCCCTGGTGCGAGGCCGCCTGGTGGGCGCGCACCGTGAGCGTGGCGTTCAGGAGCAGCACTCCCTGGTCGGCCCAGGCGTCCAGGCAGCCGTGGTTCGGCGGGGAGATCCCCAGGTCCGACTCCAGCTCCTTGAAGATGTTCTGGAGCGAGGGCGGGACCTGCACGCCGGGCTGGACCGAGAAGCACAGCCCGTGCGCCTGGCGCGGCCCGTGGTACGGGTCCTGGCCCAGGATCAGCACCTTCACGTCCGCGTACGGGGTCCGGTGCAGGGCCGCGAAGACATCGGCCGCGGGCGGGTACACGGTGTGCTGCGCCCGCTCCTCGGCCACGAAGCGCTGCAGCTCGTCCCAGTAGGGCTGCTCGAACTCGCCGCGCAGCACCGGGTTCCAGTCGGTGGTCGGGGCCATTGGAGGGGTGCGCCCGCTCAGTGGGTGATGCCGAGGCGCTGGACCTCGACGCCCAGGCAGAGGTCCTCGACGTAGACCAGCCCCGACGCCTCGGCGATGCGACGTGCCGGCGCGGAGGTGATGCCGAGCTGCAGCCACAGCGCGCCGGCACCGATGGTCTCGGCCGACACGGCGACGCCCTCGGCCTCGGCCGGCGGACGGAACACGTCGACCAGGTCGACGTGGCCGGGCACGTCCTCGAGCGTCGGGTACGCCGTGCGCCCCTGGATCTCTCGTGCGGTCGGGTGCACCGGCACGACGTCGAACCCGTGCTGGATCAGTGTGGCGGGGATGCGACTGGCGGCCTTCTCGGGGTGCGTCGACATGCCGACCACCGCGATGCGGCGGCTGCGCTGCAGCAGCGCGCGCAGCTCGTCGTCGCCCAGGTCCGGGGAGCCGTCGGGCGCGCTCACGACTCGGTCACCTGGAGCGGACCGCCATGGCGCTGCTGCCACTCGGTGTAGCGGTCGAAGAACTCGGCGCCGAACGGGTCGTCGCCGACCAGCTGCATGCCGGCACGCCAGATCGTGAAGTCGTCGGGCGCCAGTGCGTCCGCGACGGCGACCCGTGCCGCTGCGGCCTCGGTCAGGCCCCGGCGTGCCAGCTCGACCGCCAGGCGGAACTCGGCGCGAGCCTGCAGCTGGTCGTCGCTCAGGGCGCCGAGGTCGTCGCCGGGGCGGTCGGCGTCGTCGGGCAGCTCGCCATCGGTGACCCACCGACGCACGGCCTCGAGGTGCGGGCCGGACTCGACGCCGTGCACCGAGGTGAACTGGTCGTCGGAGAACTCGGTCGACGGGCGCCGCACGACGTTGCGCTCCTCGTCGACCCACAGCACGGTCGGCACGTTCACGAGCCCGTAGGCGTCGGCGAAGGTCCGCTCGGTGTCCACCAGCACCGGCAGGTCCAGGCCCTCGGCCCAGGGTGCGGCGGCGGCGACGTTCTCGTCGATGGCGACGGCGACGACGTCGAAGTCGTGCTCGGCCAGCTCGCCGCGCAGCGAGTCCCAACCAGGCAGGTCGTAGCGGCAGCCGCACCAGCTCGAGAACGCCACGACGAGCGTCTTGCCGTCGCTGCGGTCGAAGAGCCCGTGGCGGGCACCGTCGACGCCGGGCAGCTCGATGTCGGGCGCAGCGCCGGAACGCAGCGTCCCGGACTCGTCACGCCGAGAGCCGATGACCGCGATGCGGTGCTCGGCATCGACCGCGTAGGCGGCGCCGAGCGCCGTGGCGATCCGCTCGGGAGCGAGCTCGGGTGCCGTCGCGACCTCGCCCAGCAGGGTCGCCGGGCGGCACTCGTCGCCGCGGCACCACCCCTCGGGCTTGGGCGTCCACCCCGTGACGGCCGAGAGGTCCGTCGAGGCCAGGAGCGGTTCGGGGCCGTCGCCCCCGGAGGCCGAGCCGAGCTCGCCCACGATGGTCCAGGTCTGCATCGCGCTCACCGTACCGGCCCGGAGCCGCCGCGGGTCCACGCTCGGCGCTCGTGTCGGGGCCACCATGCTGTCGTGACCCTGCCCGGTTGGTGGACCGCGGAGCGGCGCCGCGTGCTGCGGCGGGCGCTCAAGATCGCGCTCGCGGCGATGCTCGCCACGCTCGTGGCGAAGCTGTTCGGCCTGCCGAACCCGTGGTTCGCCACCCTCGCCGCGATCGTCGCGGTCGAGATCACCCTGCAGGCCTCGCTGCGGTCGGGTCGCAACGCGGTCCTGGGCGCTGCGATCGGCGCCGGTGCGGGCCTGGGTCTCGCCGTCGTGGCCAAGGACAGCATCTGGGCGGTCGGGCTGGTGGTGCTCGTCGCCTTCGCCGTGGCGGGCTGGTTGCGGCTCGAGTCGATCGGTCGTCAGGCGGCCATCGTGGCGTCGGTCATCGTGCTGGTGCCCGAGACGGCGAAGGTCTCGACGGAGTACTTCGCGTGGATCCGCTTCTCGGAGACGGTCATCGGCATCGCCGCGGCGCTGGCCGTGAACGCGCTGATCCTGCCGCCACGGGCGCACCGCGGGGTGCGTCGCAACCTGGCCCACGCGTACGAGCAGCTGGCGACCATGTACCGGCTCGTCGTCGCCGCCGAGGCCACCGGCCAGCGCGACGTGCCGGCGATCGTGCACGCCCGCCGGGCGTTCCGGGCCCGCATGCGCGCCGTCGACGACCTGTGGGACGAGGCGATCTCGGAGCACGCGCCGGTCGAGGTGCTGGCGCCGCACTGGCGTGCGACCACCCGACGCATCTGGGAGCAGTGCACCGCCATGGACGACTCGGTGATGGACGCCGCCGCTCGGGGTCAGCTCGTCGGCGCCCGCAGCGAGCTGCGCGAGCTCGCCGACGCCACCGCCGCCGCGCTGGACGCTGTGGCCGTCGCACTCCACGACGACCGCACGCTGCTGCCCACCGCGCACGACCTGGAGGCCTCCCGCGTCGCGCTGCTCGACCGGGTCCGCTCGCTCGAGGTCGCGACGTGGTCGCTGCCCTTCACCGAGTCGCTCCAGGTGTTCACCTTCGTGAACGGCATGAACGTGATCGCCATCCGCCTCACCGAGCTGGCGGTCGTGCGACCCGAGGACGAGCCCGAGCTCGACGTGGACCTGGACGAGGGGACCGTGAAGTGAGCACCTGCCCGCACGCATCGTTCGGACTGCCCTGGGACGAGGGCGACGCGCCGCCGCCGGTCGAGGCGCTGCGCGAGGCCCGTGCGACCCTCGGGAGCACCTTCACGGTGCGCTCGGGCGAGGACGACTACCTGTTCCTCTTCTCCGACGAGGGCCTGCGTTCGTTCTACGGGCTGCCCGAGCGGGACGCGAGCAAGGGACTGGCCGACTTCCACATGCTCCTGCGCAAGCTGCCGCCCGAGCTGTTCGACGGGCGCCGCACGTTCGCGCACGACCTGTTCGGGGCGCAGGAGGTCGAGACCTACCTGGACCGGCTGGACCTGGCGCTCGACGTCGAGTGCGCCGGGCTGCCCGACGCGGGCGAGGT
This sequence comes from Actinomycetes bacterium, assembly GCA_023423215.1. Classification (GTDB taxonomy): domain Bacteria; phylum Actinomycetota; class Acidimicrobiia; order Acidimicrobiales; family Microtrichaceae; genus JAFAFZ01. The sequence goes on along the minus strand of JAFAFZ010000286.1, from coordinate 1,307 downwards.
CGATGCGTTCGACCTGACGCGCCGCCTCGGGCACCGGCTGGGCCTGGCCTGCTGGATCGGTCCCGAGGTCGCCGCCGGCCCGACGTTCGAGCGCTTCGCCGCGGACCTGGACGTGCTCGACGGTGCCGAGTCCTTCGTGCGACCCGAGCGTGGTGCGGCGGGGGAGCGCGGCTACGACCGCGAACGCAGGGCGCTGGCCCGCCTCGAGGCGGAGCTGGCGGTCGTGCTGGCCGACCGCCGCGACCGGGGTGGCGACGACGGCGGTGGTGAGGAGCGCGGTGACGACGGCGACTTCCTGTCGCGCATCGCAGGCCGGTGGTCCGACGCCGCGGGCGAGTCGCACGTCCGTGGGGTCGCCGGCGACGTGGTCCTGCTGCACGTGGCGACGATGACGAACCTGGTCGCCGCCCTCGGGTGGACGCTCGTGCGGGTCCTCCAGGATCCGGACAGCGCCGCGCGGGTGCGCGCCCGCGAGCCCGAGGTCGCGTCGCGTTGCGCGCTCGAGGCGATCCGCCTGGCACAGCGCTCGATCATGATGCGCACGGCGCTCCGGCCGCTCGAGATCGCCGACCACGGCGGTCCACGGGCCGTCGAGCGGGGAACGATCGTGGCGACGATGCTGCCGGTGACGAACCTGGATCCCTCCAGCGCCGAGCCCGGGGCGGTCGAGGTCGCACCGCTGGACCGGTGGTCCCCGGACCGCTGGCGGGGCCGGTTGCGCGGCGCTCCGATCGGCGTCGACGTGGCCGAGCGGGTGACCACCTTCGGGCACGGCGCCCACCGGTGTCCGGCGCGGCGCTTCTCCATGTCCGCGATCGTCCGCACGCTGGAACGTCTGCTCGACGAGTTCGACCTGGCGCTCGCCGTCGCGACGGTGCCGGAACCGCCGCCTTTCCAGATCGGTGGCGTGGCGCGCGCCGACGGTTCCTGCCCGCTGGTGCTGCGGCGCCGTCAGGTCAGGTGATCGGCGGCCGCAGCATGCACGGCAGTCGTTCCCCCGGACGGGTGAACACCACACAGAGTGTTTGTGCAATCACTGTGAGGGGTAGCGAACCGAGGTGCCATCCGCCGAGCCGACGCCGACGCCCTCGCAGGTGACCGCCTCCCGCCGGTCGATCCGCGTCGCCCTGCGGCTGCTGCTCGCCACCGCTGCGTGGCTGGGCGTGATGTGGCTGGCGTCCGCCGCCGGCGCCTCGCCCGTGGACGGCACGACGGGGTCGGCGACGGTGGCACCCCCGGCGCCGGGCGTCGACCCCGGAACGGTCGTCGCCTCGGCCGCACCGTCGCCGAGCCCGACCGCTCCGGGT
>JAFAFZ010000285.1 GCA_023423215.1 Actinomycetes bacterium | reverse complement strand
GGCCAGTAGCGGTCGGTGAGGCTGGCCGGCGAGCCGCTCACGAGGACGGTGCCACCCTCCATCACGACGATGTGGTCGGCCAGGCCCTCGGCCTCGCTGAGCAGGTGCGTGCACATGACGACGGTGCGGCCGTCGCGGGTCATCTCCCTGATGAGCTCGAGCACGGCGTGCGCGGATTCCGGGTCGAGCCCGGAGGTGGGCTCGTCGAAGAGCAGCAGCTCCGGGTCGTGCAGCACCGCACGGGCCAGCGCCAGGCGGGTCTTCATGCCGGTCGAGTACCCGCCCACCTGCAGCCCCAGGGCGTCCAGGATGCCGAAGCGGCCGGCGACCTCACGCAGGCGGGGCTCGACGTCGCGTCCCAGGCCGTACAGCTCGGCGGAGTAGATCAGGTTGTCGCGGCCCGAGAGCCGGTCGTAGAGCGCCGGCTTCGCGGCGACGACGCCGCAGCGGGGGCGGATCAGGTGGCCCTCGTGCTCGGGGTCGAGCCCGAACGTGGTGACGTCGCCGGAGGCGGGGACGAGCGCGCCGGTGATCGCCCGGATGGCGGTCGTCTTGCCGGCGCCGTTGGGGCCGAGCAGGACGGTGATCCGGTTCGCCGGGACGTCCAGGTCCAGGTCGCGCAGCGCCTCGGTGCGACCGAAGCGGTGGCCGACGCCACGCAGGCGCACCAGCGGATCGGCCACCGGGCCGGCGCCCCCGGCGGGGGAGGTCGAGGGGGGAGTGGGCATCCCCAGGGTCATCGGCGGACGGCTCGGCCGCCTTGAAGTTGGGCCACGTCGGCGCCGCGGAGGTCACCGACGCATGCGGGGTGCCCGGCTAGCATCGAACCTGTGTTCGTCCTCGGCGTGGATCCCGGCCTGACCCGCTGCGGCTACTGCGCGGTCGAGGTCACCCGCGGGCGGACCCGCGCGGTCGCCCTCGGCGTCCTGCGCACGCCTCCGGACGCACCGGTCGCGGTCCGGCTCGCCGAGCTGTGGTCGGACGTGCGCGGCCTGCTCGACGAGGTCCGACCGCACTCGGTCGCGATCGAGCGCGTGCTGTTCCAGTCGAACGTGCGCACGGCCATGTCGGTCGGGCAGGCCTCGGGCGTGGTCATGGCCGAGGCCGCCAGCCGTGGCATCGACGTCGCCGAGTACTCGCCCAACCAGATCAAGGACGCCGTCGCCGGCCACGGCGGCGCCGACAAGCAGCAGGTCCAGCAGATGGTCCAGGTGCTGCTCGGGTTGGAGGCGCCACCGCGTCCCGCCGACGCCGCAGATGCCGCGGCGATCGCACTGACCCACGTGGCGTTCGCCGCCGGCACCGCCGTGCCGGCGCAGGCGCCCCGCACCGTCCCCGGAGGCGCGCACAGATGATCGGATCGTTGAGGGGAGAGCTGCTCGACCGCTCCGACGGCGAGCTGTTGGTGGAGGTCAGCGGGGTCGGCTACCGGGTGCAGGTCACCCCCGCCACCGAGCACGAGGTGGGTGCCGAGGGCGCGCAGGTGTTCCTGCACGTCCACCACCACCAGCGTGAGGACGCCGAGACGCTCTACGGGTTCGGCTCCATCGACGAGCGTCGCGTCTTCGAGACGCTGATCGGCACGCACGGCGTCGGTCCGGCGCTCGGGTTGGCCATCCTGTCCGTGCACTCGCCGCTCGGCCTGCGCCACGTGCTCGCCACCGACGACGTCGCCGCGCTGTGCCTGGTGCCCGGCGTGGGCAAGAAGACCGCCGCGCGGCTGCTGGTCGAGCTGAAGAGCCGTCTCCAGGTGCCCGACGCCGACCCGGGCGCCACCGCCGTGGTGGCCGCGGGCGGCGGCGTCGCCTCGGCGCGTGGCGACGTGCGCGACGCGCTCTCGGGCCTCGGCTACGGCCCCGATGAGATCGCCCGGGTCCTCTCGGACCTGCCCGACGACGGCGAGACCTCCGATCTGCTGCGCCAGGCCCTCCAGCGCCTGGCCGCAGCCTGAGCGCCGTGGCACGCGACGAGCTGCTGCAGCCCTCGCCGGACGACGACGACCTGGCGGTCGAGGCGCTGGTGTCCCGATCGGGTCGGTCCCGTGCCGACCTGGCCGATCCCGACGGCCTGGACGAGCTGGTCGGCGGCGACGTCGACCCGATCGTCTCGCTGCGACCGCGCTCGCTCGACGAGTTCGTCGGCCAGACCGAGCTGAAGCGACGCCTCGCCGTCATCCTCGAGGCGGCGCGCCGACGCGGCCAGGCGCCCGACCACTTCCTCTTCGCCGGTCCGCCCGGTCTGGGCAAGACGTCGCTGTCCGGCATCGTCGCTGCAGAGATGGACGTCGCGCTGCACGTCACCTCGGGCCCGGCGCTGGAGCGCCCCGGGGACCTGGCCGCCATCCTCACCAAGCTCGGCGAGGGCGACGTGCTCTTCATCGACGAGATCCACCGCCTCTCGCGCTCGGTCGAAGAGGTGCTCTACCCGGCGATGGAGGACTTCCAGCTCGACATCGTGCTCGGCAAGGGACCGGCCGCCCGCTCGATCCGCCTCGACCTGCCCCGGTTCTGCCTGGTCGGCGCGACGACGCGCACCGGGCTCATCACCGGGCCGCTGCGCGACCGCTTCGGCCTTGTCGCGCGGCTCGACTACTACGAGCCCGACGACCTGCGGGCGATCGTGCAGCGCGCCGCGGCGATCCTGGGCGCGGACATCGACGTGCCCGGAGCAGTCGAGATCGCACGGCGGTCCCGCGGCACGCCGCGCATCGCCAACCGCCTGCTGCGGCGGGTGCGCGACGTCGCCGAGGTCGAGGGCGACGGCCACATCGACGCCGAGGCCGCACGTTCCGGCCTCGAGGTGTTCGGCATCGACCGCCTGGGCCTGGACAAGCTCGACCGGTCGATCCTCAGCTCGCTCTGCCAGCGCTTCGGCGGGGGACCGGTGGGCCTGTCGACCCTGGCCATCGCCGTGTCCGAGCCGACCGAGACGGTCGAGGACGTCTATGAGCCCTACCTGATCCAGCAGGGCCTGCTGCTGCGCACGCCACGGGGCCGGGTCGCGACGACCGCGGCGTGGCACCACCTCGGGCTCGTGCCGCCCGCCTCCGCGCACACCGGCGCGGACCCGACCCTCTTCGAGTGACGATCCTGCCCACCGGCCCCGCCCTCCCCGAAACCTGGCCGCACGCCGTGGTCGCACCACGCCTCGCAGCCAGATGTCGTGGGTGAGCGTCTGCGACCCGCGATCTGACGGACCGTCAACTTCTCCGGGCGATCCGGGCGTGGTTGGCTGGGGTTACCCATCGGTAATCTGGGCCCTCCCGCCCCTCCCATCTCCCCGGAGCACGTCATGGACCGCACGATCTACGAAGAGGAACACGAGATGTTCCGCAAGGCCTTCCGCACCTTCGTCGACCGCGAGATGGTCCCGCACCGCGAGGAGTGGGACGAGGCCGGCATCGTGCCGAAGGAGCTCTTCACCAAGGCCGGAGCGGCCGGCTTCATCGCCATGGCCGTGCCCGAGGAGTTCGGCGGCGCGGGCGTCAAGGACTTCCGCTACAGCCAGGTCATCATCGAGGAGCTCACCGCGGCCGACGTCTACCCGGCCGGCATGGGCATGACGCTGCACAACGACGTCTGCCTGCCGTACTTCCTCGACTACTGCAACGACGAGCAGAAGCAGCGCTGGCTCCCGGGCATCGCCTCGGGCGAGCTGGTCACCGCGGTCGCCATGACCGAGCCCGGCATCGGCTCGGACCTCGCGAGCATGACGACCACCGCGATCCGCGACGGCGACGAGTACGTGCTGAACGGCTCGAAGACCTTCATCACCAACGGCATCAACGCGGACCTCACCCTCGTCGCCTGCAAGACCGATCCGACCCAGCGCCACAAGGGCATGTCGATCCTCGTGGTCGACGCGGGCTCCGAGGGCTACGAGCGCGGCCGCAACCTGGACAAGGTCGGCATGCACGCCCAGGACACCGCCGAGCTGTTCTTCACCGACGTGCGCGTGCCGGTCGAGAACCTGCTCGTCGCCGAGGGCGAGGGCTTCGCGCTGCTCGTGAAGAACCTCCCGCAGGAGCGGCTCTCGGTCGGCATGGCCGGCGTCGCGCACGCCAGGGCGATGCTCGGCTGGACCGTGGAGTACTGCAAGGAGCGTCAGGCCTTCGGCCAGCCGATCGGCAACTTCCAGAACAGCCGCTTCAAGCTGGCCGAGATGGAGACCGAGATCACGATCGCGGAGACCTTCATCGACCGGTGCGTCCTGGCGCTCAACGACGGTGCGCTCACCGCGGAAGAGGCCTCGATGGCGAAGTGGTGGTGCACCGAGCTGCAGAAGAAGGTCGCCGACATCTGCGTGCAGCTGCACGGCGGCTACGGCTACATGAACGAGTACGCCGTGGGGCGCGCCTTCACCGACGCCCGGGTCACCTCGATCTACGGCGGCACGACCGAGATCATGAAGGAGATCATCGGTCGCTCCATGGGCTTCTGATCGGCCTCGCCCCGCGGCTCCGGGACGCCGGTGGCCGCCTCCTACACTGCGGCCCCATGTCCCGAGGCCGCCGAGTCCGCACGTCGTCCCTTGTCGCCGGCTTCGCGACCGCCGTGCTGCTCGTCGGCTGCGGCGGCGGGTCCGAGGCGCAGGACGTGCCGGACCCGAGCGACGACACCCTCGCCGAACCGGCCCACGTCGTCACCCTCCGCCTGGACGTCGACAGCAGCGACCCCGACACGGTCGAGCAGGTCGCCGAGGTCGTGCGCCGCCGGGTCGAGGCCCTCGGCGCCGGACGTGCCGAGGTCGGATGGACCGGGTCGACGATCGAGGTGCTGGTCGCGGACGGCGACGAGGAGCTGCTCCGCGCCGCGCTCGCGTCGACCGGGTGGTTCGAGCTGCGACCGGTCCTGGCGATGGAGCTCGGCTCGTCGACGTCCACGCCGGGCGACGACACGGCCCCCGATGCCGGCGACACGCTCGAGGTCGAGGACCCCGACGCGTCGCCCGGTCCGTCCGTGCTGAGCCTGGGCCCGGTGTTCGTCACCGGCGAGCAGATCGAGTCGGCCACGGCCTCCGCGCAGCCCGACGGTGCCTGGGGCATCGAGCTGGTGCTCACCGAGCCCGGCATCGCGGCCTTCAACGCGGTGGCCACGCAGTGCTTCGATGTGGCCCCCACCTGTCCCGACCACGGCGCGGGCCGTGGCCAGCTGGCGATCCTGGTCGACGGCGACCTCGTCATGGCGCCGACCGTGAACCAGTCGACCTTCGAGCGCGACCAGCTCGTGATCACCGGCGACTTCGACGAGGCCGAGGCGCGGGCGGTGGCGGCGGCGTTGACCGGGGGCGCCGCGCCGGCCGCGTGGACGCTCCAGGACTGAGGTGCGCACCGACGAGCTCGACTACGAGCTGCCCCCGGAGGCCATCGCGCAGACGCCGGTCGAACCCCGCGACGCCGCACGGCTGCTGGTCGACCTGGGACCCCAGGTCGCACCGCTCGACCGCTCGGTCGCGGACCTGCCCCGCCTGCTGCGCGCCGGCGACCTCGTGGTCGTGAACGACACCCGCGTGCTGCCGGCACGCGTCGCGGTGCGTCGGACCTCGGGCGGCGCGGGCGAGGTCCTGCTGCTGGAGCCGCACGGCGACGAGGGCTGGTGGCAGGCGCTGTGCCGACCGTCCCGCAAGCTGAAGGCCGGGGAGCGGGTCGACGCCACGGCCGGGGCCCTGCGCTTCGAGGTCGGCGACACCCTCGACGACGGACGCCGCCTCGTGCGTCCGCTCGCCGCCGGCGACGACGACCGGGCCCTGCGCGGCGAGGCGCTGCTGTCGGCGCTCGACGGGTCGGGCGTCGCGCCGCTGCCGCCGTACATCACCGAGGTGCTCGACGACGCCGAGCGCTACCAGACGGTGTTCTCGTCCCGACCGGCCTCCGCCGCCGCGCCGACCGCTGGGCTGCACCTGACCCCCGAGGTGCTGGCCGACCTGGACGTTGCCGGGGTGCAGCTGGAGCGGGTCGAGCTGGTCGTCGGCCTGGACACCTTCCGACCGATCACCACCGACGACGTCGAGGACCACGACATCCACTCGGAGTGGTACCGGGTCCCGGGGACGACGTGGGACGCCGTGCGCTCCGCCCGGGCCGAGGGCCGACGCGTCGTGGCGGTCGGGACCACGACGGTGCGCGCCCTGGAGTCGACGGCGGCGACCGGCGAGGCGACGGGCCGGACGCGGCTGTTCATCACCCCCGGCTTCGAGTTCCGTGCGGTCGACGTGCTGATGACCAACTTCCACCTGCCGCGCTCGTCGCTGCTGGCGATGATCCAGGCCTTCGTCGGGCCGCGCTGGCGGGACCTCTACGCGACGGCGCTCGAGCGCGGCTACCGCTTCCTCTCCTTCGGCGACGCGATGCTGCTGCAGCGGGCTCAGCTGTCGGAGCGGGCGGAGTCGGGGCCGTCCGAGCGAGCCGAGACGGCGCACACCGCCGGGGGAGCGGGCTGATGCGACTGCAGATCGACATCACCGCAACCGACGGCGCGGCGCGCACCGGGACGATCCGCACGGCGCGTGGTCTGATCGACACGCCGGTCTTCATGCCCGTGGCGACCCGTGGCGCGATCCGCGGCATGAGCACCCACGAGCTCTCGTCGCTGCGCACCGCAGCCGGCTCCCGGGCCGAGATCCTGCTCGGCAACACCTACCACCTGATGCTGCGTCCCGGCGCCGAGGTCGTCGCCGAGCTGGGCGGCCTGCACGCGTTCACCGGGTGGGACGGGCACATGCTCACCGACTCGGGCGGCTTCCAGGTGTTCTCGCTCGAGCCGAAGGTCGACGACGAGGGCGCACGCTTCAAGTCCACCTACGACGGCGACTCGTACCTGCTCACGCCCGAGCTGGCCGTGCGCACCCAGGAGCTGCTCGGCGCGGACATCCAGATGGTGCTCGACGTGTGCGCCCCGCTTCCCTCGCCGACCCCGGTCCTGCGCCAGGCGCTGGAGCGCACCGCGCGCTGGGCCGCCCGGGCGCGGGTGGCGCACCGCCGCAGCGAGGACCAGGCGCTGTTCGGGATCGTGCAGGGCGGCGACGACGTCGAGCTCCGCCGCGAGTCCGCTGACCGCACCGTCGAGCTGGACTTCGACGGCTACGCCGTCGGCGGGCTGTCGGTCGGCGAGACGCGCGAGCGCATGCTGCCCGCGCTCGAGGCCGCGCTCGAGGGGCTTCCGTCCGACCAGCCGCGGTACCTCATGGGCGTGGGCGATCCCGTCTCGATCGTCGAGGCGGTCGCTCGCGGCGTCGACATGTTCGACTGCGTGCTGCCGACGCGGCTCGCCCGCCACGGCACCCTGCTCACCGACGACGGACGCATGAACATCAAGCGGGCCGAGTTCGCCCGCAGCGACGACCCCATCGACGAGCACTGCCCGTGCGCGACCTGTCGCACCTACTCGCGGGGGCTGCTGCGGCACCTCAGCACGCTCGGCGAGAGCACGGCGCACAACCTGTGCACGATCCACAACCTCACCTGGATCCTCGGCCTGGTCGACCGGATCCGTGCCGGGATCGTGGCAGGACGGCTCGACGAGCTGCGCGCCGAGGTCGCCGAGCGCTGGTCCGGCATGGCCCCCGGGCAGAGCTCCTGAGCGCCGGTCGCCCGTCCTGGCGCGGCATCCCGCGCCGATTCCCCCGAAGAGGGGGCGGGGCCTAGGCTGGACAGCCTGTGATCAGCACACTCCTCACCAGCATCCTCGCCCAGGAGAACCAGGGCGGCGGCCTCGCCAGCATCCTGATCTTCCTGCCGCTCATCGGCGTCGTCATCTACATGATGGTCGGCCCGCAGCGGAAGCAGCGCCAGAAGCAGGCGGACCTGCTGCGCAAGCTCGACGTCGGCGACGAGGTGCTCACCACCGGGGGCATCATCGGCGTCATCACCTACGTCGAGGACGACCTGTTCCACCTCGAGGTCGACAACGACGTCGTGATCCGGATCGCCAAGTCCGCGGTCGCCCGCAGCCTGGACGAGCCGGCCGAGGCCGACAAGGCGCCGGCCCGTGGTCGCAAGGGCCTGCTGGCCGGAGCCCTGGGCGGCGCCGGCAACGGCAGCACCAAGGACGAGGCCGCTGACGGTGCGGCAGCGGACTCGGGCGACGACGCCCCGGTCGACAAGAAGTAGCACCGTCCGAGCTACATTCACCGTTCGTCAGGGGGCAGGGTCGATGTGGGGCGGGGTCGGGGTGCGCAGCGCCTCCTCGCGAGCGCCGCAGCAACGGACCGGCCGGCTCGTCTGACCCTCACCCATCTCCACGAGGACCTCGATGCGGAAGCACCCCCTACGAGTCATGATCGCCACGCTCGTCGTGGTGTACGGGCTCCTGCTGGTCACGATCGTCCTGGGCAAGACGCCCAAGCTGGGACTGGACCTGCAGGGCGGCATCTCGGTGAACCTGCAGCCGGTCAAGGACGGCCAGGTCACCAACGACGTCAGCGACGACCAGCTCGACCAGGCGATCGAGATCATCCGTCGCCGCGTCGACGCGCTCGGCGTCGCCGAGCCCGAGGTCTCCCGCCAGGGCAACACCATCACGGTCCAGCTGCCGGGCGCGAAGGACCAGCAAGAGGTGCTCGACGTCGTCGGCTCCACCGCCCAGCTCGAGTTCCGGCCGGTGCTGCAGCTCGTCGGCACCATCCCGACCGGGGACGACCGCGCCGAGGCCGAGGACCGCGTCGAGGAGCTCCGCACCGAGCTCGCCGTGCCCGAGGGCGTCACCGCCGCCCAGGTCGTCGAGGACGAGCAGGCGAAGATGCCCGCGACCGACCCGGCGGCCGCGGACCCGAAC
>JAFAFZ010000248.1 GCA_023423215.1 Actinomycetes bacterium | reverse complement strand
CCTCGGGACCGTTCCGTGCAGCCGGGCCGACCTCGGGGCCGTTCCTCGACGAGCGTCGGGACCAGCCGTAGCCGACCGCCTCACTGCACCTCTTGCATGTTGATGTGTGTAATGCCGGCCACACGCTACTCGACAACCTGTGCCGGGACGCGAACGGGCCCGGGCGGTTGCCCGGGCCACGCTCAGGAATCGAACCGGCTGTCGCTCAGCGACGCAGGCCGAGCTCGGCGATCAGCGAGCGGTAGCGCTCGATGTCGTTCGCCTTCAGGTAGTCGAGGAAACGGCGACGCTTGCCGACGAGCATCAGCAGGCCACGACGGGAGTGGTGGTCCTTCTTGTGCTTCTTCAGGTGCTCGGTCAGGTGGTTGATGCGATCCGTCAGGAGCGCGATCTGCACCTCGGTCGAGCCCGTGTCGGTGGCGCTCTTGCCGAACTTCGTGATCGTGTCGGCCTTCGGCGGCAGGTTGGTCGCTTCGCGGTTGCTCACGTGGATTCCTCTGTCTGGGTGTCGGACCCGGCCCCGTCGACCGTCAGGACGGTGACCCGACCTGCGCATCGTGGAGCGGCCCCGGCGTCTGCCGGGAAGGACCGATGCTACCGGCCCCGGGCGCGGGCGGCCAACAGCGCACTGCGCCTCGCGGCGCTCAGCCCTGGGTGGTCCAGCGGTACCGCGGTCGCCGGTGGCGACCGACCACCCGCGTCGAGCCGTCCGCCGGCGTCAGCGAGCGCACGGCGGCGTCCGGCCGATAGCAGACCCGCTCGATCTGCTCGATCGTGGGGCGCGCCGAACGGAGCCCGGCAGCGCGCAGCGACGTGCGGATGGCGTCGCCGAGCCCATCCGCCAGCAGCTCGGCGACGATCGCCGGCAGCGTCTCGGGGTCCCGCAGGAGCCACGAGTGGCCGGCGTGCTCGATCGTCACGAGCACGCCGTCCGTGCGCCGGGCGGTGTCGCGGGCCGTGCGGTGCGGCACGGCCAGGTCCCACGAGCCGTGCAGCACGAACACCGGGACGTCGTGCTCGTGCAGCGCGTCGAGCGCGTAGCGGCTGGCTCGGCTGCGCAGGATCGTCCACATCGGACCCAGCAGTCGCCACGGCTGCATCACGTGGCCGACCAGCGTCGGCACGACCAGCCGCAGGAGCTTCACCGCCTGGCGGGGATCGCTGAAGGTCGGCACCACGGTCAGCGAGTCGACCAGGAGCAGCCCGCCCATGACGTTCATCAGCGGAGGGGCGACGCGGAACAGCTGGACCATGCGGTCCCAGGTGTCCCCCACGATCGCGTCGATCAGGACGACCCCGATGACCCGCTCCGGCCGGGCGGCGGCCATGCGGGTGATGAGCTGGCCGCCCATCGAGTGGCCGGCCACCACGAACCGCTCGATCCCGAGCTCGTCGACGACGCGACCGAGCAGGTCCGCGTAGTCGTTCAGGTTCTGGCCGCTCAGCGGCAGGCCCTGGGTCGCCCCGTGGCCCGCGGTGTCGATCGCGATGACCCGGAAGCCCATCTTCACCAGCCGGGACAGCGACTGCGCGTACAGGAAGCCCTCGGCCGAGAAGCCATGCACCACGACCAGCGGCACCCCGTGGCCCGCGACGGCGACGCCGACCCGGTGGCCGTCCGAGAGCACGACCTGGTGACGGGCGAGCCGCGGCGCCTCGACCGCCCCCTCGGCCAGCGGGGCGTCCAGCACCGGTCCCTGGATCGGGTCGACGACGTCGCTGTCGACGAGGTCCGCGTCGCGCAGCTCGGGCGCAGGATCGGGCAGCTCGTCCGCGGTGGCGGTGTCGGTCTGGCTCATGGAGTCGGTCACCCCCTTCGGCATGGCCGGATCCACCGTATCCGGCACCCGTGCCGAGGCGGCGGTCCTCGGGGTACCCGCTGCCCGAGGTTGCCGTCTCAGCCCGGCGTCACGCCGAGCAGCACCCGCGCGCTCGCTGCCCGAGGTTGCCGTCTCAGCCCGGCGTCACGCCGAGCAGCACCCGCGCGCGGTCGCAGTCGAGCTGGAGCTGGGCGGTCAGCTCGTCGACCGAGGCGAACTTCGCGTCGGCCCGGATGCGGTGCGTGAGGCGCACCGCGACGTGCTCGCCGTAGAGGTCGCCGGCGAAGTCCAGGACGTGCACCTCGAGCAGCGTCATCGCCTGGTCGTCGTAGAACGTGGGCCGCTTGCCGACGTAGATCGCGGCGGGCAGCGCGTCGTCGCCCATGGCGGAGCCGGGAGTCCCCGGGCCGAGCCGCTGGATCCAGCCGGCGTAGATCCCGTCGGCCGGCATCAGCATCTCGTCGGGCACCGCGACGTTCGCCGTGGGGAACCCGAGGGTCCGACCGCGCTGGTCCCCCGGCACGACCGGGCCTCGCATCTCGTGGGGGCGGCCCAGCATCAGGTTGGCGTCCGCCAGGCGCCCCTCGTGGATTGCGCGGCGGATGGCGGTCGAGGACACCTGCGCGTCGTCGCGCGCCGCGTGCCCGTCGGGCCCGACCAGCTTGTGGCCGAGCACCGTGAAGCCCAGCTCGGCGCCCATCTGCTCGAGCAGCGCCACGTTGCCGCGCCGCTGGTGGCCGAAGTGGAAGTCCTCGCCGACCACGATCTCCCGGGCGTGCAGGCAGTCGACCAGCACGGTGCGCACGAAGTCCTCGGCCGACTCCGACGCGCGGGCCGGGTCGAAGCGGATGACGTACACGTAGTCCACGCCGGTCGCGGCCAGGAGCTCGAGCTTCTGGTCCAGATCCGTCAGCAGGAGCGGCGCCGAGTCGGGGCGGATGACCTGAGCCGGGTGGCGGTCGAAGGTCACGACCGCGGAACGACGTCCCGCCGCGGCGGCCCGACGGCGCACCTCGGCGATGACGGCCTGGTGGCCCAGGTGCACGCCGTCGTACGCGCCGATGGTCACCACGGACCCGGACTCCGGGCGGGGGCAGGCGTCGTCGTCGTAGAGGATCTCCACGGGCGCGAACGCTACCCAGCGGCCTGGGTCGACAGCACGACGGCGGGCTTGGCCCGTCCCTCGCCGAAGGCCTCGTAGACGGCGAGCAGGTCGCCCGAGGGCCCGGAGATCGGCCAGGGACCGTCGCCGACGACGCCGAGCTGCTCCAGGTCGAGCACCCGGCCGTGGCGCACCGACGCCGCCGCTGCGTCGTCGACGTGCACGCCACGCAGGTGGCGCACCCCCTCGGACGCCGCCAGCAGCCGGGGTTCGTCGACGGGCGTGGCCTCGGACAGCGCGAACGGGCCGACTGCCGTGCGGCGCAGGGC
>JAFAFZ010000236.1 GCA_023423215.1 Actinomycetes bacterium | reverse complement strand
GTGGATGCGACGCCTGGCGCTGCGCACCGGCCGGCCGATCACGTTCAACCTGACCCACACCTACGCCAACCCCGAGCACCACCGGCTGACCGTCGACCTGGCCCGCGCGGCGAACGCCGAGGGCGCGCTGATCCGTCCGCAGACCACGGCGCGTGGCATCGGCGTGCTGTTCTCGCTGCAGTCCTCGACACCGTTCGGCCGACACGCATCGTGGCGCGAGCTGGTCGATCTGCCCTGGCCCGACCGCGGGGCCGCCACGGCCGACCCGGCGTGGCGCGCCCGCCTGATCGCGGAGGCCGAGCAGGGCCCCGGACCGGACGAGCTCGAGCTGTTCTTCGTCACCGGCGCCGACGGCGTGCCGGGGCAGCGTGCGGGGCACGCACGCTACGACTGCCAGCCCGGATCGTCCCTGCCCGAGGTCGCCGCCGCGCGTGGCGTGTCGATGGCCGAGGCGTACCTGGACCTGTGCGTCGCGACCGAGGGTCGCGTGCTCGTCTACTGGCCGCTGCTCAACCAGTCGATGGACGCGATCGGCGAGATGCTCGCGGACGACACGATCATCATGGGGCTGGCCGACGCCGGCGCACACGTCGGCCAGATCCTGGATGCCTCGCAGCCCACCTGGTACCTGACGCACTGGGCGCGGGACCTGGGGGCGGTGTCCGTCGAGCGCGCGATCCAGCGGCTGACCTCGGACACCGCCGACTTCGTCGGGCTGCCCGAGCGTGGCCGCGTCGCGCCCGGGGCGTACGCCGACCTGAACGTGATCGACTGGGACGGTCTGGCACTCGACCTGCCCGAGTACGCGCACGACCTGCCCGGTGGTGCCGGCCGCTGGACGCAGCGGGCTCGTGGCTACGACGCGACGATCGTGAACGGTCGGGTCACGCTCGAGGACGGCGAGCACACCGGCGAGCTGGCCGGCTCGGTCCTGCGCTCCGGCCCCGACGTGCGCTGACGCCCCCACCGCCCGACAGCGCTCGGGAACTCGGAACGAAACGACCATCTCGCGAACCGAACGTTCCGAGTTCGGTGGTGCTCCCGAGTTCTCGGAACGGATCGACCGTTCCACGAACCGAACGTTCCGAGTTCGGTGGTGGTGTCGAGCGATCAGCCCTCGTGGTCGCCGGCGTCGAGCGGGCGGTGGTCCCGGGGCTCCTCGACGGCCAGGAACTCGTCGTCCCACGCGTCCATGCCGCCCAGGTCGTAGACGGCGCTGAACCCGGCGTCGACCAGCCGCTGCGCGGCGTCCGCGCTGCACGCGGCGTCCGAGCAGTAGACGACGGTCGGACGGTCGTGGTCGAGCACGTCGGTGCGGAACCGCCAGGTGTCGTCGTCCGAGGCGTCGATGTTCTGCGCGCCGACCAGGTGGCCGGTGACGTACTCGTCGACGGGTCGCACGTCGATCACCAGGATGCCGTCGTCCCGCATCAGCTCGACGCCCTGCTGGGACGACAACGTCGTCACCTCGCCGGCGGCGGGATCGGGCAGCACGACGCCCTCGGACGAGCACGCTCCCAGCACGATCGACGTGGCGGCGACGAGCAGTCCCCCGGCCCGGAGGTGGGATCTCGGCATGGCCCGCACCCTACCGACGGACCGGACGTGCTCCAGATCGGGCCCGTGCGTCCGCCAGCGCCGATCTGGACGGCGGCGGACGACGGGCCGGAGACTGTCCGGCGATGAATCGGTCGCCGGGCCTCCAGGACGAGTCGGCGCTGCCGGTGCTGTCGGTGCTGGACGACCTGCGCACGGCGCTGGCGGATCCGGGTGCGGCCGTGCTCGTGGCGCCGCCCGGCACCGGCAAGACCACGGCGCTGCCGCCGGCCCTGCTGGCCGAGCCGTGGGTCGGCGAGGGTCGCATCGTCGTGCTCGAGCCGCGTCGGCTCGCCCCGCGGGCGGCGGCGCCGCGCATGGCGGACGTTCACGGCGGTGCGGTCGGCGCGCGCATCGGCTACTCGGTGCGCGGCGAGCGTCGCACCTCGGGCGCGACGCGCGTCGAGGTGGTGACCGAAGGGCTGTTCCTGCGGCGCCTGCAGACCGATCCGACGCTCGACGGCGTCGCCGCGGTCCTGCTCGACGAGTTCCACGAGCGCTCGATCGACCTCGACCTGGCCCTGACGTTGCTGCTCGACGTGCGCGCCGC
Organism: Actinomycetes bacterium; assembly: GCA_023423215.1. GTDB lineage: Bacteria > Actinomycetota > Acidimicrobiia > Acidimicrobiales > Microtrichaceae > JAFAFZ01. Next base: position 839 of record JAFAFZ010000236.1, on the reverse strand, counting down.
GCTGCGGCCGGACCTGCGGGTGCTGGTCATGTCGGCCACGATCCAGCCCGCGCCGGTCGCCGCGCTGCTCGGAGGACCCGACGGGCCGGCGCCGGTGGTCGAGGCGACCGCGCCGCTGCACGAGGTCGTCACCCGGCACCGGCCGGGCTCGGCGCACGATCCGATCGAGCAGCGGGTGGCCGACGTCGTCGCCCAGGCGTGGCGGGACGATCCGGGTGACGTGCTGGTGTTCCTGCCGGGCCGTCCCGAGATCCACCGCACCGAGCGCGAGCTGCTCCGTCGCGCGGCCGGCGGAACCACGCCGCTCGTCGAGCAGCTGCACGGCTCGCTGTCACCCGCCGAGCAGGAGCGGGTCGTGCACCCGGACCCCGAGGGTCGACGCCGCATCGTGCTCTCGACGAGCCTGGCCGAGACCTCGATCACCGTGCCCGGCGTGCGGGTCGTCGTCGACGCCGGTCGTCGCCGCGTCCTGCGCACCGACCCCCACACCGGCCTCCCGGCCCTGACGACCGGGCCCGTCAGCCGCGCCGGGGCCGACCAACGGCGCGGCCGCGCGGGGCGCACCGCGCCGGGCGTCGCCTACCGGCTCTGGAGCGAGGCCGACGAACGGCACCGACCGGCGACCGACACCCCCGAGGTGCTCGACGGCGACCTGGCACCCCTCCTGCTGCAGCTGCGCGCCTGGGGCGTCGAGGACCCGTCGTCGTTGCGGTGGCTGGACGCCCCGCCCACCCACGCGCTGGAGCACGCCGCGATGCTGCTGCGACGACTCGGCGCGCTCGACGACGCCGATCGCCTGACCGCCCGGGGCCGGGAGGTGGCCGCGATCGGGTTCCACC
>JAFAFZ010000228.1 GCA_023423215.1 Actinomycetes bacterium | reverse complement strand
GACCCTGGCAGCGACGTCGGGGGCGATGCCGTCGCCCATCATCTCGGTGACCAGGCCGATGCGGAGTCCCTGCACGCCGTCGTCCAGGTGCGGGCTCACCTCGGGGAACGGCGACGGGATGGACGTGGAGTCGCCCGGGTCGTGCCCACCGATGACTTCGCACACCGCCGCCGCGTCGGCCACGGTCGCAGCGAACGGCCCGACCTGGTCGAGCGACGAGCCGAACGCCACCAGCCCCAGGCGCGACACCGTGCCGTAGGTCGGCTTGACCCCGACGACGCCGCAGAGCGCCGCGGGCTGGCGGATCGAGCCGCCCGTGTCGGACCCGAGCGAGATGGGCGCGAACTCGGCGGCGACCGCGGCGGCCGAGCCGCCCGAGGAACCGCCGGGCACGCGTGAGGGGTCGCGCGGGTTGCGTGTCGGACCGAACGCCGAGTTCTCGGTCGAGGACCCCATGGCGAACTCGTCCATGTTCGTCTTGCCGACCATCACCGCGCCGGCCTGCGCCAGGCGGGTGACCACCGTGGCGTCGTAGGGCGGGACCCACCCCTCGAGGATGCGCGAGGAGCACGTCGTGGCGACCCCGCGCGTGCAGAGGTTGTCCTTGATGGCGACCGGCACGCCGGCGAGCGGACCGGGGTCGCGGCCCTCGGCGACGGCTGCGTCGACCGCCGCGGCGGAGGCACGGGCGTGCTCGGCGGTGACCAGGTTGAAGGCGTGCAGCTCGCCCTCTCGTTCGTCGATGCGGGCCAGGTGCTCGTCGAGCACGTCGACGGCGCTGCGGCCGCCGCTGCGCACGGCCTGCGCCAGGGTGGTGGCGGAGTCGCTCACTCGCCCTCCCCCAGCACCGGCGGCACGCGGAACATGCCGTCCTGCGCGACCGGCGCTGCGGCGAGCACCTCGTCGCGGTCGAGCGCAGGGCCGGGCACGTCGGGACGGAAGACGTTGGTGAGCGGCACGGGGTGCGCCATCGGCTCGACGCCGTCCAGGTCGAGCGACTCGAGGTCGGCGGCGTGCTCCAGGACGTCGGCGAGCTGGCCCGTGAACCTCGCGAGCTCCTCGTCGGTGAGGCGGAGCCGGGCGAGCTTCGCGACCTTGGCGACGTCGTCGGTGGTGATGCGTTCGGTCATGGCGGCGCCGAGCCTACCGATCCGGCCGGACTGGACGGCGCGGGCGATACCGTGAGCGCCGTGTCCGCTCCGAGAACCCGTTCCGTCGTCCTCGGCGTGGTCGCCCTGCTGCTCGTGGCGTGGCTCGCCGCCTGTGCCTGGCTGCTGCTGGGAGCACGCGACGACGCCCAGGCGGGCCTGGACGCGATGGACGAGTTCAACTCGCTCGCGGACCAGGACATCCCGGCCTTCCTCGACTCGATCGGCGACGGCGCCACCGAGGAAGGCCTGCGCACCGCGTCCGAGTCGTTCGAGTCCGCGCACTCCAAGGCCAGCTCGTTCGTCGTCGCACCGCTGCGGGTCGTGCCCTTCATCGGGCGCCAGATCCGCTCCGTCGACGCGCTGTCCTCCTCGGCGGCCCTGACGACCGACGCGGCGGCCGACGCCGTCGCGTCGCTGAGCGAGGTCCTGGACCGACCCTCGAACGCCTCGGGCGACCGAATGACGACGACCGCCGAGGTCGAGCGCGTGCTCGTCGTGCTGCAGACGCGCATCGAGGACCTGGACCTGGGCCCCTCAGAGGGCCTCATCGGCTCGCTGGCCGAGGCGCGGACGCGCTTCGACGAGGAGTACGCCGCCGTGCTCGACACCCTGGACACCGCCGTGGTCGGTGTGACGGGCGTGGCGTCGTTCCTGGAGGGCCCGAACCGCTACGTCGTGCTGGCCGCGAACAACGCCGAGATGCGGGCGGGCTCCGGCATGTTCCTGCAGCTCGGCTCGATGGACATCTCCGACGGTGGGTTCACCCTCAGCGAGTTCCAGGCCACCGCCGACCTGAAGCTGCCCGAGCCGGGCGGCACGGTCGACCCCGACGTCGCCGCGATCTGGTCGCCGCTCGAGCCGGCCCAGGACTGGCGGAACCTGAACGTGACGCCGCGCTTCGACGTCTCGGCCGAGCTGGCCGCCCAGATGTGGGAGAGCCAGGGCTGGGGCGGCGTCGACGGCGTGCTCGCGATCGACGTGGTGGGCGTGCAGAACCTGCTCGAGGTGGTGGGCCCCGTCGAGATCGAGGGCACCGACGGGCCGATGACCATCTCGGCGGACAACGTCCGCGACGAGCTGCTCGTCAACCAGTACCTCGACGTCGAGGAGGACGACCCGCTCTCGATCGAGCGGCGGGCCCAGCTCGGCCGCGTGGCGGCCGCCGTGTTCCGCTCCTTCAACGAGGGGTCCCTCTCCGCGACCGAGCTGCTCTCGGTCCTGCAGGACTCCGGCGCCGGTCGCCACCTGCTGATGTGGTCCGAGCACCGCGACCAGCAGCGTGCCTGGGAGGCGCTGGGCACCGCCGGACTCGTCGACGAGGACGACGTGATGCTCTCGATCCAGAACCGCGGCGGCAACAAGCTCGACACCTTCCTGGAGACGACCGCCCGCTTCTCGGGCACCACCGACGGCGACCTGCGCCGCCTCGAGGTCGAGGTGACCATCACCAACGACGCGCCGACGGGCCTGCCCCGCTACGTCGCCGGCCCCTACCCCGGCACGGACCTGACCTACGGCGAGTACCTCGGGCTCCTGACCCTGACGGTGCCGGGGGGCGCGGGCGACCCGGAGGTCACCGGCGCCGAGCTCGCTGCGTCGGGCCAGGACGGCGACGCACGCGTCATCGTCGCGAACGTGCGCATCCCCCGCGGCACGACCAGCACCGTCACCGTCACGTTCGACCTGCCGACCGACTGGTCGGCCGTCGACGTGCTGCCCTCGGCGCGGGTGCCACCCTCGGCGTGGACGGCCGGCGACGAGCAGTGGAACGACGACCATCGCGTGACGATCGAGCTCGACGACCTCGGCTGATCGGCGGCGCCACGACCGCGTCCGAGCACGTGGACGGCGGGTGGCGCGGGGTGTCCGCAGCGTTGCGTGCGTCCTCGACCACTCACCGCGACGAGGCCCACGCACGGTGCCAGAACAGCCACGCGATGGGGGTTTTGCCCAGCAATTCCGGGCTCGGAAAGCCTAGGCGCCGCAGGGGTGTGGTGGTACGTTCGCCACATGCGTATGACCGTTCGTTCTGCAGTTGCCGCCCTGTCCCTCGTGCTCGTCGCCGTGCTCTCGCTCGGTGTCGGCACCGCCGCCGCCCAGGAGAACGACTCCTACGTCGGCGCAGAGGTCGAGTCGGCGACCCTCATCCGTCCGTCCGCCGCACCGGCGGCCGCGAACTCCGCTGCGGTGAGCAACAGCTCCCTCGCCTTCACGGGCAGCGATGCGGCGACCCTGGCACTGATCGGCGCCGTCGCCGTCGTCGCCGGTGGCTCGATCCTCATCGTGCGCCGCCGCAACGCGACGATCTGATCCTCACCGATCCGATCCACACAGCGAACGGCTGCCGCTGACGCGGCAACATCGAACGGACTGGACCCCGTGGCAC
>JAFAFZ010000159.1 GCA_023423215.1 Actinomycetes bacterium | reverse complement strand
AGGTGCGGTGGAGCGGGCGGACGCCCGTGCTCACTTGCCGCGAGCGCGACGCTGGTGGCGCGTACGCCGCAGCAGCTTCTTGTGCTTCTTCTTCCGCATGCGCTTACGGCGCTTCTTGATGAGTGAGCCCATGGCGGATCGAACTCTAGGGCCCCGGTGTGCCTCGCCCAAAATCCGGGTACGGGGTGATTTCGGAAGGGAGGAGGTCGTCGGTACACTCCGGAACCGGGTCGACCGTGGTCGGCCGGGTCGGACGTGGTGCGACGGCCGAGAGACCGGGGGAGCGGTCGGCGAGCGGCACCGTGGTGCGGGCTCGTCGGGGTGACTCGGCCGTGAAAGGGAGACGATCGAGCCAATGACGCCAATGCGCACATCCACCGGTGTCGCGGAGTACCGCGAGGCCCCGGTGCCGCCGACCGAGATGCGTCGCACGGTGCGGTTCAGCCGCACCCAGGTGCTGATCATCGTCGCGTCGATGCTGGTCACCGCGGCGATCGCCGCCGCCCTGGCGCTCACCAACCCGCCCGTCTACCAGACCACCCGCTCGGTGCTGGTGCTCTCGGGCGCCAACCCGAACGACAACGAGGTCCTGACCCGGGCCCTCGAGAGCCTGCTCACCTCGAAGGGCCTGGCGGCCGAGGTGAAGCGACGCGGCGACCTGCCGCAGTCGATCGATGCCATCTCCGGCATGATCAGCGCCAAGCGCTCGCCCGAGTCGGCGTACATGGACGTCGTCGTGTCCAACCCCGACAAGGCCGTCTCCGAGGCCGTGAGCGCGCAGGTCATCCCGGCGCTGACCGGCGTGTTCGAGGACGCGCAGAAGGACCTGCCGGTCGAGAGCCGCATCACCGGACCGGTGTTCCAGGAGGTGTTCTCCCGGCCGCTCCAGAGCACATCGACCTTCCCCCTGTGGTTCGCGATCGTCTTCGGCCTGCTGCTCGGCGGCCTGGTGCCCTTCCTCTTCTTCCTCATCCGAAACCTGCGCCGCCCCGTGCTCGAGTCCGCCCAGGACGTCACCGACGCGATCGACCTGCCGATCCTGGCCAAGGTCTCGCCGCTCAGCGCCCGTGGCGCCAACCCGCAGGACACCGTCGCCGGCGTCGTCGCCGCGGTCGAGCGCCTCAGCCTGAACGAGCCGGTGCACCGCCTCGTGCTCGTCGGCTCGGACGAGGGCGTCGACCGGGCCGAGATCGCCCTGGCGCTGTCGTGCATGGTCGCCCGCAGCTTCGGCCAGCCGGTCGCGCTGATCGACGCCGACCTGGACAACGGCGTGCTCACCTCGATGCTCGCCACGAGCGACAGCCCCGGCCTGGCCGAGTGCCTGTCCGGCCAGCTCGACCCCGAGGCCGCCCTGGTGTCGCTCTCCGACGTCCGGGTGCCGCCCTCGGTGCAGGGCATGCAGGCGCCCGACGGGATGGTGCGCTTCCTCGGCGTCGGCGTCGACACGAGCCGCAACATCCTGCGCATGCGCTCGACCTTCCACCGGGTGCTCGAGGGGCTGGCCGGCCGCTACGTCGTGATCGTCAACGGTCCCCGCCTGCCGGGCCCGGTGCCGACGGCGCAGCTGCTCTCGCTGGCCGATGCCACCCTCATGGTCGTCACCGAGGGCGGGACGACGCTGACCGACGCCCGCGCTGCGGGTGACACGCTCCGTTCGTTCAGCTCGGGTGCCTCCGGCATCATCGTGCTGCGGCGCTGACGCGTGGCGACCCGCCGGCGTGCGCCGCGGGATGAGGGGCGAGCGGGATGACCCACGGCGAGGACGAGGCGGAGCGACCAGGGGGCGAACGCGCCGGGGACCGTGACCGGCCCTCGGTCGCGGAGTCCGGTCCGGACGTGATCGGCGCGCTCGCCGCGTCGGGTGTCATCGATCCCCAGGGCGCCCACGAGGGCGATGAGGACCACGCCGGCGGCGACGACGGCCCGTCGGTCGGCACGACCGCGTCCCGCGGCTTCCTGTGGGCCAACGTCGGCGTCTTCACCCGCTACTTCTCGGCGCTGGTGCTGGCGGCGGTGCTGGCACGCTCGCTCGACACCACCGACTACGCCGTGATGGTGACGCTGATGGTCGTCACCTTCTACTTCGACAACGCCCTGGACCTGGGCATGGGCGCGGCGCTCGTCTACGAGCAGGAGACGGGCATCTCGGAGCGGGTGCAGGTGGCCTTCACGGCCAACGTGCTGCTCACCGGCTTCCTGGCGGTGGTCGCGTTCCTCGTGGCGCCGCTGATCTCGTCCTTCTACCACCTGCAGGAGTACACGAACCTCTTCCGCTGCCTCGCCGTGGTCGTGCTCCTCTCGGGCCTGACGACGATCCCGTGGGCGCTGTTCATGCGCGGCATGGACTTCCGCACCCGCGCCGTGGTCGAGGTGTCGCGCGACATGACGAGGTTCCTGGCGACGCTCGGTCTGGTCGCCGCCGGCTTCGGCGCGTGGGGAGTGATGATCGGCATGATCGCGGCCTACGCCGTGTGGATGTCGCTCACGTGGCTCTTCATCCGGTTCCGCCCGGTGCTGCGCTGGAACGGCGAGATCGTGCGCGAGCTGTTCTCCTACGCGTGGCGCATGGCCGGGACCCGACTGCTCGGCGTGCTCGCCCTGAACGGCGACTACATCATCGTCGGCAACCAGCGTCGCGATCAGTACCCGCTCTACTACCAGGCGTTCCGGCTGCCCGAGTTCGTGATGGGCGCCCAGCTCAACGCGATGTCGGCGGTGCTGTTCCCGATGTACGCACGCATCCGGGCCGAGGGCCAGGTCGCGATGCGCGACGCCCTGTACAAGGCGCTGCGGCTCGTCGCACTGTTCTCGATCCCCGTCGGCATCGGCCTGGCGCTCGTCGCACGCGACGGCATCCTGCTGATGTACGGCAGCGACTCGACCGTCGCGATCCAGACGATGGAACTGCTCTCCCTGACCGGCTGCGTCGTCGGGCTCGGCTACGCCACCGGCGACCTGCTCTTCGCCATCGGCCGACCGGGTGTGATGGTGCGCATCAACTCGGTGATGGTGCCGGTGATGCTGGTCTGCATGTGGATCGTCGCCAAGCACGGCGTGGTGTGGGTGGCGCTCGTCCACCTGTGCGTCGCGATCGTGTTCACGACGATCCGCCAGCTCGTGGTGAACCGCATCGTGGGAGCGAAGGGCACGACGGTCGTGTCCTCGCTGCTGCCGGCGGTCGTGGTCTCGGCGTGCGTGCTCGCGGCGGCGTTGCCGGTGCGGCTGCTCACCGACGCCGGGTTCGCGTCGCTGGTGCTGATCGTGCTCGCCGGCGGCGTCGGCGGGCTGGTCGGCCTGGCCGTCAGCGGCTCAGCTCGTCGCGAGCTGCTCGACGTGGTCGCCAAGGTGCGCGGCTGACGATCCGCTGGCCCACGTCGACCAGCCGCAGGTAGGTCGGCGCCACCCGACGCCACGCCAGGAGCGTGGCCTGCAGCGCCAGGCCGCGTGGGCCGATCCCGACGCGGCACTGCACGACCTCTCGGCGTTCGGCGGCCCAGTCCGCCTTGTAGGGCTCGTCGCCGCGCAGCAGGTCGTACTCGACGACGCCGTCGTCGCAGAGCTGGTCGATCAGGCCGGCGCGCAGGACCGAGCCGCACCCGCGCCACTCCCGCTCGATCCGACGACCCGCCTGGTAGAAGGCGGCCCGGCGTCCGGCGAGCAGGTCGAGCTCGGTGGCGACGACCTCGCCCGAGGCGGCGACCAGCTCGGTCACGACGACGTCGCCCCGTGCGGCGCCGGCCGCAGCCGCGCCGCGGAACCGATCCCAGGCGCGCAGGAACTTCGAGGCCTCGGACCAGCGCTGGTCGTGCAGCTCGGCCAGCGCGTCGAGCGCACGGTCGATGTCGGACGCGTCGACCCGGCGCAGCGTCACGCCCTGCTTGTCGAAGCGCTTGCGCGTGCGGGTGATCGTGCTGCGCACCTTGCCCGGCCGACCGGCCAGGTACTCGGCGCCGTCGCTCGGCAGCACGGTGTACGGGGCGGCGTGTCGCTCGAGCTCGCCCGATGCGAGCTCCTTGGCCAGCACGCCGCGGGCGGCCAGTCCGTCCAGGTCGACGAGGCGGGACCCCGGGCGCCGCAGCCAGCCGACGACCAGGCGCTCGACCGACGCGGCGTGCGCAGGCTCGGCGATCAGGTCCAGGTGGTCAGGAGCCAGGGCGCCGTGCCCGACCGCCCGCACGCGCTCGATGCCCAGCGGTCCCGGGCCGAAGCGGTCCACCTCGAAGGCGGCGCCGCCCACCAGCTGGTCGCCGTCGAGCACGCAGAGCACGGTGGGGGCATCCGCACCGGCGTGCTCGAGCCACCAGCTCTTGAGGAACGGCGAGGGCAGCTCCTGGCGATCGACCAGGTCGTCCCAGGCGGAGGCGAGCGGGCCGAGCCGGCTGCGCAGCTCGAGTCGGGGGTGGGCCGGGGACATCGGGGGAGTGTGACCCAGCGGCGTGCCAGGTGCCAGCGGGGCGATCCACCCGCTCCCGACCGAGCTCGTCGACTAGGGTGTGCCACTTGCTCCGGGCGCTCCGGAGCGGCTCAGGTGGACCGCAGGCGACGATGGGGTACACCCCCGTTGGCGAGGTAGGGAACATCCACCCAAGGCCCTTGACGATGACCGTGGTCACACGTTTACTGGGGGTCAGCGGAATGCGGGTCGGTGGGGGAGCCGACCTGGCGGGAGCTGTGCGGACCGGTTTGTCTGGGAGCCGGTGGGATAGATGATCGGGGCATGATGTCGGGTTATTCCGAACTGGATGAGCTCACGGCGGGAAGTGCCATGCGCGTGCGTCCTGCCGTCACGCCGGCGGGCGAGCGCACCACCAAGGGCGCGTCCCGCGCCGAGACCGTGCGGGAGCCGCTCCGGGTGATCGACCTGCGCTCCGGCGGCGCGGTCGTCTCCGACGTCCTCCTGCAGGAGCCGGTCGAGCGGCTGCCGCAGCAGCAGCGCCGCGCCGTGGGCCGCACCCTCCGCCTCCTGGGCCACCTGTTCGACTTCGTGGCCCTGGCGCTCCCGCTCTCGCTCGCGAGCGTCCTGTTCGGCCAGGTGATCTCGCCGAAGCTCGTCGTCCTGTTCGCGCTGGTCGGCACGGCACTGCTCTGGCCGACCGCCCGCCGTGGCCGCCTGGCCGTCGCGCCGAGCGAGGGCCTCTCGTCCATGATCGCCCGCCTCGGCCTGGCACCGGTCGTGACGCTGATCATCGTGTCGATCATCCAGATGGGCCGCTTCGGCGTGCCCTCCGAGTCGATCGACGTGTTCGCCATCGTGCAGATCGTCCTGGCCACCGTGCCGCTCGTGCTGCTCGGCCGCCTCGTGTCGTTCCGCCTCGTGGGCCTGGCCCGCAGCAAGGGCTACGACCTCGAGGACACCCTCATCATCGGCATCGGTCCCGTCGGCCTCGAGGTCGCGCGGGCCCTCGAGGACAACCCCGAGTTCGGCCTGGTGCCCTGCGGCTTCGTCGATCGCTTCGCGGAGGACGTGCCGCTGCCCCTCGTCGGGCGCCCCGAGCACCTGCCCGAGATCCTCGAGCGCACCGGCGTGCGCCACGTCATCCTCGCCTTCGGTGCCGCCGGCGAAGAGGAGCTCGTCGGCATCATCCGGCGCTGCCAGGACCGCATGGTGCAGTTCTACGCCGTGCCCCGCCTGTTCGAGCTCGGCGTCTCGGCCGAGGACGTCGGCCACGAGGTGTCCGGCCTGCCGCTCGTGCCCGTGCGCCGTCCCGGCGTCTCGGCCAGCCTCTGGCCCGCCAAGCGCGCCTTCGACATCGTGACCTCGGCGGTGCTCATCGCGCTGACCTCGCCGATCCTGCTCGGCTGCGCCCTCGCGGTGAAGCTCTCGAGCCCCGGCCCCGTGTTCTTCCGCCAGGTCCGCATCGGCATCGGCGGCCGCCCGTTCGAGATCCTCAAGTTCCGCACGATGCGGGTGAACGACGACTCGGCGACGCAGTGGTCCGTGCACGACGACGACCGCGTGACCATCGTCGGCCGCTTCCTGCGACCCACCCACCTGGACGAGCTGCCGCAGCTGCTGAACGTGCTGCGCGGCGAGATGTCGCTGGTCGGTCCCCGACCCGAGCGGCCGCACTTCGTCGAGCAGTTCGGTGCCGAGATCGACGGCTACCACTTCCGCCACCGTGTGCCGGTCGGCATCACCGGCTGGGCGCAGGTGAACGGCTACTGGGGCGACACCAGCATCGAGACCCGGGTCCGCCTCGACAACCGCTACATCGAGAACTGGTCGCTCTGGCGTGACCTGGTGATCGGGCTGCGCACGATCCCGACCCTGCTCGGCAAGCGTCGTTGAGCGCGCTGGTCGACGCGGAGCCGGCCGCGGTCCCGGCGGCACCCGACGGCGCACCCGCAGCGGCTGCCGTCCCCGAGCAGGCCGACGAGCTCGTCACGGTCGTCATCCCCGCCCGGAACGAGGAGCTCACGATCGCCGGGGTCCTGGACAGCGTGCTGTCCCAGACCCACCAGGCCCTCCAGGTGCTGGTCGTCGACGGCGTCTCGACCGACCGCACCGCCCGCATCGTCGAGGACTACGCGGCGCGCGACGATCGCGTCGAGCTGGTCGTCAACCCCGACCGCGTCATCCCGCTGGCGCTGAACCTGGCCGTCGACCACGCCCGCAGCCGGTGGCTGGTCCGGGTGGACGCGCACTCCCGCATCCCGTCCGACTACGTCGAGCGGCTGCTGGTGCACCTGCGCACCGGGCGCTGGGGTGGGGTCGGCGGACGCAAGGATGGCGTGGGCCACACGCCTGCCGGACGGGCGATCGCCGCGGTGATGGGGTCGAAGTTCGCGCAGGGCAACTCGGTGTACCACTACGGGACCGAGGTCCAGACGGTCGACCACGTGCCCTTCGGCGCCTATCCGATCGAGGTCGTCGAGCAGGTTGGCGGGTGGTCCGAGACGCAGCTGGTGAACGAGGACTTCGAGTTCGACTACCGGGTGCGTCGCAGCGGCCGCGAGCTGCTCTTCGACCCGAACATCCGGATCGAGTGGGACTGCCGCCAGCGCGTCGGCGACCTGTTCCGCCAGTACCGCCGGTACGGCGCGGGCAAGGTGCAGACGCTGCAGACCCATCCCGAGTCCGCCGCGCTCCGGCACCTGGCCGCGCCGACGATGATCGCCGGGCTGGGCGTCGCGGTCGCGCTGGTGCCGTGGCGTCGCACCCGTCCCCTCGCCGTCGTCATCGCCGCGCCCTACGCCGCGGTGCTCGCCGCCGGCACGGCCTCGGTGCTGCCCGAGCTGGACACGGTCGAGGAGCGGCGCTGGGTGGTCCCGGCGTTCCTGGCGCTGCACCTGGGGTGGGGCCTCGGGTTCTGGGAAGAGGCCTGGGCGTGGCTGCGCCGGCGCGGTCGTGGACCGGCCCGACCGGTCCGCGCGGCGAGTGCCGGTTCCGTCCGCTGAGGCGGGCCACGGGTCCACCGGACCGGTGCCGACGGGGCCTCGCCCGGCGCAACGTCCTCGGACCCTCGTGGCCGTCGGCGCTACCGTGTCGAGCGCCGCAGGGATGCAGCCGTGGCGGGTTGTTTAATTGGCAAAACGCCTGACGTTGGATCAGGAGGATGCAGGTTCGAGCCCTGCCCCGCCAGCCTGAGCCCAGCCAACTCCTCAGCTCCGCTCTCGGCGGTGATCCTCGCTGGCGGCGAGGG
>JAFAFZ010000154.1 GCA_023423215.1 Actinomycetes bacterium | reverse complement strand
CCCCCTGCTCCCAAAGCAGGTGCGCTGCCAGGCTGCGCCACGTCCCGTCCGACCCACCCTACAGGCCGCCGGAGCGCCGCTGAGGAGCCGCCCGGTGGGGCCGGGGTGGATGGCGGCGCCTTCGGGGTCAGGCACTACGATGGTCCGTCTGATGAAGTCAACGGTCGAGCCCGACGAGGGCAACAAGGTCAAGGTCGTCGTCCAGGTGGACGAGGCCGAGTTGGAGCCCTCCGTCGAGGCGGCGTGGAAGCAGATCGCGAAGGAGGTCCGTCTGCCGGGCTTCCGTCCCGGCAAGGCCCCCCGCATGCTGCTCGAGAAGCAGTTCGGCAGCGAGTACGCCCGGTCCGAGGCGCTCAAGCAGGCCGTTCCCGAGTTCTACAGCCGTGCCGTGATCGAGGCCGACGTCGACGTGATCGCCGCCCCCGAGCTGGAGATCACCGAGGGCGAGCTCGAGGGTCCCATCACCTTCGAGGCCGTCGTCGAGACCCGTCCCGAGATCGAGGTCGCCGGCTACGGCGGCCTGCGGGTCGAGGTCCCCAGCCCCGTCGCCGGTGACGAAGAGGTGGACGAGCAGATCGACCGGCTGCGCTCGCAGTACGGCGAGCTGACCGAGGTCGACCGTGCCGCGGCCGACGCGGACTACGTCACGATCGACATCGCGGGCACCCGCGACGGCGAAGAGGTCGACGGCCTGACGGCGGACGACTACCTGTACCTGATCGGCTCCGGCATGATCGCCTCCGAGTTCGACGAGCACCTCGTCGGCGCCCGTGCCGGCGACGTCGTCGAGTTCGACGCGGACCACCCGGACCCGGACGAGGACGCCGTGCACTTCCGGCTCGAGGTCAAGGACGTCAAGGAGCGCGTGCTCCCGGAGCTGACCGACGAGTGGGTGGCGGACGCCACGGAGTTCGAGACCGTCCAGGAGCTGCTCCAGGACACCCGTGACCGCCTCTCGGCGACGCGTGAAGGCCAGACCCGCCTCGCGGTGCGCACCAACATTGGCGTCGAGCTGGCCAAGCTGGTCGACGTCGAGGCGCCCGAGGCGCTCGTCAGCTCCGAGATGACCGCTCGGCTGCAGAACCTGGCGTACCAGCTGCAGGGGCGGGGCATCCGCCTCGAGGACTACCTCCAGATCACCGGCCGCGACCCCGAGTCGTTCACGGCCGAGCTGAAGGAGGCGGCGGAAGAGGCCGTCAAGGTCGACCTGGCCCTGCGCGCCGTCGTCGCCGCCGAAGGCCTCGAGGCCACCGACGAGGAGCTCGAGGAAGAGATCATCTCGCTCATCGGCGACGCCGACCTCTCGGTCGAGGAAGCGCGAGAGGAACTGCAGAGCGGTGGGCAGCTCTCGGCGGTACGCTCGGACGTCTCGAAGCGCAAGGCGCTCGAGTGGCTGGTCGAGCGCAGCGAGGTCGTCGATCCCGACGGCGTCGCCATCGACGCCGAGCTGCTGGCACTCCCTGATGACGACGACCACGCGGGTCATGACCACGACCACGACCATGACCACGCCGGTCACGACCACGACTGACCCCCGGGTCGAGGAGCGAACATGACGGCAGGCAACCCGAACCCGCTGCTGCACCCCCAGAACTACATGGTCCCGAACGTCATCGAGCAGACCAGCCGGGGCGAGCGGTACTCGGACCTCTTCTCGCGCCTCCTGCGCGAGAACATCATCTTCCTGGGCACCCCGATCGACGACACGGTCGCCAACCTGGTGTGCGCCCAGCTGCTGTTCCTCGAGTCGGAGAACCCCGACAAGGACATCAGCATCTACATCAACTCGCCGGGCGGCGACATCAACGCCCTCATGGCGATCTACGACACGATGCAGTACATCCGCCCGGAGATCACCACGCTGTGCTTCGGCCAGGCGGCCTCGGCTGCAGCGGTCCTGCTGGCGGCCGGCACGCCGGGCAAGCGCCTGGCGCTGCCCAACGCCCGCGTGCTGATCCACCAGCCGTACGCGCAGTCCGGCTACGCCCAGGTCTCCGACCTGGAGATCGCGGCGAACGAGATCATCCGCCTGAAGGAGACGCTCGAGCACGTGCTCGCGCGCCACACCGGTCAGTCGATCGAGAAGATCGCCAAGGACACCGACCGGGACTACGTGCTCACCGCCGCCGAGGCGAAGGAGTACGGCATCATCGACGAGGTGATCGAGGAGCGTGCGCTCGTCGACAACTCGGGCGCGATCACCGCAGTCAGCTGAGCGATCGGCAAGAATGACCTCCTGCGCGACCCACGGGCCGTCGCGGGGACCTGTTCGAGAGCAGAAGGTGCAGCGTGGCGAAGTTCGGTGATGGCGGAGAGCTCCTGAAGTGCTCGTTCTGCGGCAAGTCGCAGAAGCAGGTCAAGAAGCTCATCGCGGGTCCCGGCGTCTACATCTGCGACGAGTGCATCGACCTGTGCAACGAGATCATCGAGGAGGAGCTCGCCGAGACCGGTGAGCTCTCCCTCGAGGAGCTCCCGAAGCCGGTCGAGATCTTCGAGTTCCTCGAGGACTTCATCGTCGGGCAGGAGCGGGCGAAGAAGATCCTCGCCGTCGCGGTGTACAACCACTACAAGCGGGTCCAGCACGGCTCGCGCCCGGGCTCCGACGACATCGAGCTGTCGAAGTCGAACATCATGATGATCGGGCCGACCGGCTGCGGGAAGACGTTCCTGGCGCAGACGCTCGCCCGCATGCTGAACGTGCCGTTCGCCATCGCGGACGCCACCGCCCTGACCGAGGCGGGCTACGTCGGCGAGGACGTCGAGAACATCCTGCTGAAGCTGATCCAGGCGGCGGACTTCGACGTCAAGAAGGCCGAGACCGGCATCATCTACATCGACGAGATCGACAAGGTCGCCCGCAAGTCCGAGAACCCGTCCATCACCCGGGACGTGTCGGGCGAGGGCGTGCAGCAGGCGCTGCTGAAGATCCTCGAGGGGACCACCGCCTCGGTGCCGCCGCAGGGCGGCCGCAAGCACCCCCACCAGGAGTTCCTGCAGATCGACACCTCGAACGTGCTGTTCATCGTCGCCGGCGCATTCGCGGGCCTGGAGGACATCGTGTCGTCGCGCGTCGGCAAGCACGGCGTCGGGTTCGGTGCACCGTTGCACGACAAGTCGAAGGATCTCGACCTGTTCAGCGAGGTGCTGCCAGAAGACCTGCACAAGTTCGGAT
>JAFAFZ010000126.1 GCA_023423215.1 Actinomycetes bacterium | reverse complement strand
GAGCTACGCCGATCCGGCGTAGCTCGACGAACAGAACCGGGTCAGCTGCCGAAGGCGGCGGCGAGCGCAGCGATGAGGCGCCGCGCCGCGCCGTGGGGGTCCTCACCGCCCAGACCGAGCACCGGGTCCAGCTCGGGGTGGGTCGGCGCGAGCGCCAGGTGGGGGAGGACCAGCAGCAGCATCGCCAGGAACGCGTCCAGGTCTGCGTCCGCCCGCAGCCACCCCTCGTCGCGGGCGGCCTCGAGCCGGGGTCGCAGGAAGGCCACGAGCTCGTGGTCGATGATCGCCCGGGCTGCGGTGCGGGCGTCCGGATCGGGCTCCAGGAACACCGCCGCGGACAGCGTGCGGTCGACGGGGTGGTCGACGAAGTAGTCGATCCAGGCGTCGACGAGCCGCTCGAAGGCGGGGAAGAACCCGTCGGCCCAGTCGAGCGACTCCTCGACCGAACCCATCTGCTCGCCGATGCGCTCGACCGCCCGCTCGGACAGGTGGGCGAACAGGTCGAGCTTGTCGTCGAAGTACTGGAAGAGGCTGCCCTTGGCGACCCCGGCCTCTCGCGCGATGACGTTCAGGCTGCCGCGGGAGAAGCCGTTCGTGGCGAACTCGTGCTCGGCCGCGGCCAGCACCGCGTCACGTCGCGCGTCGGGCAGGCGGTTCCACGTCTCGGTCGGCATCGTGCGGGCGAGGGTATTTCATCAACCGACGCCGGTGTCCGCCGATGTAGTCACCGATGACCGACCACGCCCCTGTCGTCACGCGCCCCGAGCCGTTCGATCCACCCGCCGCCGAGCTCGTCGAGGTGCTGCGCGCGCTTCCCGACGCCGTGCTGGTGGTCGACGACCAGGCGCGTCTGACGTGGGCGAACCAGGCGGCGGCCGACCTGTTCGGGCACTCGGTCGGGGAGGGGATCGGCCGCTCCGGTCTGGACTTCATCCACCCCGACGACCTGCAGATCGCGCTCGTGTCCATGGCGAGCATGCAGGAGAAGGACGTGGGGTCGCTGCTCGAGCTGCGCATCCGCTCGACGACGGGGTGGCGCCTGGTCGAGCTGCGCGGGGCGTCGCTGGGCGACCAGCTGATCCTGCAGCTGCGGGACCTGACCGAGCGCCGCCGCTGGGAGGTCGCCGGCGACGAGACCGCACGGTTCCGATCGCTGACCCAGAACGCGACGACGATCACGATGCTGCTCTCCGGCGACGGCTCCGTCACGGGCTCCTCGGGCGGGCTCACCCGTCTGCTCGGCCTGGACCAGGAGTGGCTGGAGGGCCGTCCGATCGGTGACCTCGTCGATGACGGCGACCACGAGGTGCTGCACGCCGCGCTCGCGTCGCTCGACGCGACGTCGACGGACGAGCCGACCCGCATCACCGTCGACCTCCGCCTGCGCACCTCGTCGGACGAGGTGCTGCCGTTCGCCATCACGTTCACGAACCTGCTCGCCGACCCGACGGTCGAGGGCATCCTGGTGACGGGCCACGACGTGTCGGACCGGGTGCGCACCGAGCAGGAGCTGCGCTCCTCGAACTCGGTGCTGGCCGCGACGCTCGAGTCGACCGCCGACGGCATCCTCGTCGTGGACCGGGACGGGCACATCTCGAGCTGGAACCGGCGCTTCGCCGAGATGTGGCACTTCCCGCCCGAGGCGTTCGAGACTCGCGAGGTCGAGCACCTGATGGTCGGGGCCTTCGAGCAGCTCACCGACCCGGCCGCGGTCGTCGCACGGGTCCAGGAGCTGCACGTCGACGTCGAGGCCGAGAGCCACGACGTGATCGAGTTCGTCGACGGTCGCGTGTTCGAGCGCGACTCGCTGCCCCAGCGCATCGACGGCGAGGTCGTCGGTCGCGTGTGGAGCTTCCGCGACATGACCGAGCAGCGCCTGCTCCAGGACGAGCTGGCGCACCAGGCGTTCCACGACCCGCTGACCGGCCTGGCGAACCAGGCGCTGTTCCGCGATCGGGTCACCGTGGCGGCGGCCCGCCTGGAGCGGCACGGCGGTCAGCTGGCGGTGCTGTTCATCGACCTGGACGACTTCAAGACGGTGAACGACAGCCTGGGCCACTCGGCCGGCGACGCGCTGCTCGTGACGGTCAGCCGTCGACTCTCGTCCTGCTTGCGGCCCGGCGACACCGCCGCCCGGCTCGGCGGCGACGAGTTCGCCGTGCTGATCGACGAGCTCGACGACCCCGACGACGCCGTCGCCGTGGTCGACCGCCTGCTGTCCGCACTGCAGGAGCCGGTGCAGCTGGCGGCCACGCAGGTCACGACCGCGGCCAGCGTCGGCATCGCGTACGGCTCGGCCGACGTCGGCGTCGACGAGATCCTGCGCAACGCGGACCTGGCGATGTACACGGCGAAGTCGGCCGGCAAGAACTGCTCGCGGACCTTCGCCGCCGAGATGCACGACGCGGCGCTCGAGCGGCTCGACCTGGAGACGCGCCTGCGCGGCGCCGCGGACCGGGGCGAGCTCGTCGTGCACTACCAGCCGATCGTCGAGCTGGCGACCGGACGCATCACCGCGATGGAGGCGCTGGTCCG
>JAFAFZ010000125.1 GCA_023423215.1 Actinomycetes bacterium | reverse complement strand
ATACACTCGACTAGTCGTCGGCAGCGTCAGTTGTGAATAAGAGACTGGTGGTGGGCGCGGGGGGGGCGGGCGGGGCCTCCTGCGGCGGCGCGGGAGCGGCGGGCGGCGGTGGCGGAGGTGCGGCCGGCCGGAGCGACATGAAGCGGTGCGCCGTGAAGAGCCGCACGCCGTCGGGCGAGTTCACGACGCCGACGCCGACGTGGGTGTAGGTCGGGTCGACGAGGTTCGCATAGTGCGTCGGGCTGTCGACGAACGCCTGGAACAGCACGTCGACCTGCCCGCCGACGCCCACGTTCTCACCCAGCTTCTGCCAGTCGGCGCCGATGCCGCGGGACAGGTCGTCGCTGTGGAAGATGCGGCCGGCGTCGCTCATCGTCGACGCCCAGATCTGCGCCTCGCGGGTCAGCTCCGGATCGATGCGCAGCTCGCCCAGGCCCTGGCTGGCACGCAGGCCGTTGATGCGAGCGACGAACTCCTGGGCCGCCTGGTCGGGAGCGGGCAGCTGCGCCGCGACGGTCGCGCCGCGACCGCTGCCGGACACGGCGCCGGCCGAGGTCGACCCGACGAACGCCGCGGCGGAGAGCCCCGCGACGACGGCGACCACCAGCGCGACGAACAGGGCATGGCGTCGGCGTGCAGCGGGGGCGGCGGTGTGGGGGGAGGGGCGTCGGAGCGAGGTCATGGGGTTCGAGCCATCGGCGCCACGCAGGTGCGTGCTGGTCCGGATGGGCCGTCCTCGCGGGATCGGCAGTCCCGGCGCCCTCCTTGAGTCGCGGTCCCGCCACGTCGATCGAGCAGCGGAGGGACCCGCTGCCACGGCCGCCCGCCACCCGTCTCGCTGCGGTCGCGCAGCACCGGGGCTCGATGTGGCGCATGGCACACCGCCGAGTAGCCTTCCGCCTCGGTGAACCTGGCGACGATCATCGAACAACACCCGGCGGACTCGTGTGCGTTGATCAGCCGCGGCAAGCCGACGAGCTACGGCAGCCTGCGGGAGCAGGTCGATCGCCTCCGCACGGGGCTGGTCGGGCTCGGCCTCGAGCCGGGGGACCGGCTCGCCGTCGTGGCGGGCAACAACCGCTACTTCGTCGTCGCCTACCTGGCCGGTCTGGGCGCGGGCCTGGTGGTGATGCCGCTGAACCCGACGAACCCGAGCCGTGCGCTCGCGCACGAGCTCGACAACGTCGGCGCTCGTGCCGTCATCGTGGGTCCGGCCGGCCGCCAGGCGTTCGCCGGCATCGAGCGCGCCGACATCCCCAGCGTCGAGCACGTCATCGGGGCCGGGTTCGCGCCCGAGGGCGGCCTGCAGCTCGAGGAGCTCGGCGGCGACCAGGTCTCGCCGATCGTCGACCGCAACCCCGACGACCTGGCGGTGCTGATCTACACCTCGGGCACGGCGGGAGCGCCACGGGCGGCGATGCTCACCCACGGCAACCTGTACGCCAACATCCGCCAGACGCTGGCGTCCTCGGACGAGGTCCAGCGAGCGGACGACGTGGTCTTCGGCGTGCTGCCGCTGTTCCACATCTTCGGGCTGAACGTGGTGCTCGGCGTGACGATGGCGACGGGCTCCGCGGTCCTGCTCATCGAGCGCTTCGACCCGGTGTCGGGACTGGAGGCGATCGAGAAGCACGGCGTGTCGGTCATCTCGGGTCCGCCCACGATGTGGGCGGCGTGGGTCGGCGTGCCGGGCGTGGACGCGTCGGTGATGGCGTCGGTGCGGCTGGCCGTGTCGGGCGCGGCGAAGCTCCCGGTCGAGGTCGCGCAGGCGGTCGAGGCGAAGTTCGAGCTGTCCCTCGAGGAGGGCTACGGCCTGACCGAGGCCTCGCCGGTGGTCACCAGCCCGACGGGCACCGACGCGCCGTTCGGGTCGATCGGGATCCCTGTGCCCGGGGTCGAGCTGCGCATCGTGGACGAGCAGGGCGAGGACGTGCTCGTCGGCGACGCCGGAGAGATCTGGGTGCGGGGCCCCAACGTGTTCGCCGGCTACTGGGACGACCCCGAGGCGACCGCGTCGGTCCTGACCGAGGACGGCTGGCTGCGCACGGGCGACGTCGCCGTCGTCGACGACGACGGCTACCTGTTCCTGGTCGACCGCGTGAAGGACCTGATCATCGTGTCGGGCTTCAACGTGTTCCCCGCCGAGGTCGAGGCGGTGCTGATGGACCACCCCGGCATCGAGGGCTGCGCCGTGGTCGGGGTGCCGCACCCGTACACCGGTGAGGCGGTCAAGGCCTACGTCGTGGCCCGTCCCGGGGTGCCGCTCGAGGAGGACGACATCATCGCCTTCGTCGCCGAGCGGCTGCCCAGCTACAAGTGCCCGAACAAGGTCTGGTTCGTCGACGAGATCCCCCGCGGGCTCACCGGCAAGATCATCCGGCACCAGCTCCGCTGAGCCCCGCAGCGCCGGTCCCGTCCCGCCGGCGCAGCGTGCGGCCGACTTTGTGAACTTGTGAACGAGCGAAGTACCTTCGACCCATGTCGCCCTCACGCCGCCGGGTCATCCCGGAAGCGACCGTCGCTCGCCTGCCCGTGTACCACCGCTGCCTGCTCCAGATGCAGGCCGAGGACCAGGTCAAGGCGTCGTCCGAGCAGCTCGCCGAGCTGGCCGGGGTGAACGCGGCGAAGGTCCGCAAGGACCTGTCCTACTTCGGGTCCTACGGCACCCGGGGCGTGGGCTACGACGTCGAGCAGCTGCTGCTCGAGATCCGTCGTGAGCTCGGACTGACCCACGACTGGCCCTGCGTCATCGTCGGCGCGGGCAACCTGGGCTCCGCCCTCGCGAAGTTCGCCGGGTTCAGCGACCGTGGCTTCGAGGTCGTCGCGGTGGTCGATGTGGACCCATCGAAGGTGGGGCAGCACCTGGGCCAGCTCACGGTGTTCCACGAGGACGAGCTGCCGGCGCTGGTGGACTCGCTCGACATCGTCATCGGCATCATCACGACCCCGCCCGCCGCGGCGCAGGATGCGGCGAACACGCTCGTCGACGCCGGGGTGCGCTCGATCCTGAACTTCGCGCCGACGGTGCTGGACGTTCCCGAGGACGTGCTCGTCCGAGAGGTCGACGTCGCCGTCGAGCTGCAGATCCTGGCGTTCCACGAAGAGCGGCGTGCCGCGGAAGGCGGTGGAGCGCGGCGAGCTGCGGAAGGTGGCGGAGCGCGGCGAGCTGCGGAAGGTGGCGGAGCGCGCCGAGCGGCCGAGGGTGGCGGTGCTCGGCGCAGCGATCCGCTGGTGCCGGGCTGAGTCCGGTGGCCCGCCGGGTGGTCGTCCGATGACGTCGCTGCCGGTGGAGCTGCACGTGGCGGGTGCCCGTTGCGTGGTCGTCGGCGGCGGACGGGTCGCGGCCCGGCGCGTGCGTTCGCTGGTGACAGCCGGCGCAGCGGTCGAGGTCGTGGCCCCGGAGGTGGGCGAGGACCTGGTGGCACTCGTCGCGGCGCACGGCCTGCGCCACGTGGAGCGCACGGTCGAGCGGGGTGATCTGGACCCGGTCGACGGGCGGCGCGTCGTGCTCGTGGTGACGGCGACGGACCGGGCCGAGGTGAACGCGTCGGTGGCCGACTGGGCTCGCAGCTCGGGCGCCCTGGTGAACCGCGCGGACGACGCCGCTGCGGGTGACCTGGCGTTCCCCGCCGTGGTCGAGCGGGGCCCGCTGCGCGTGGCGGTCTCGACGGGCGGGGCCTCGCCGACGGTGTCGCGCTGGGCGGCCGCGCGGGTCGACGAGGGGCTCGACCAGCTGCTCGGTCTGGACGCCCGGGGACTGGCGCTGCTGGTCGAGGTGTTCGCAGAGGTGCGGGCCGAGCTGCGGGCCGCGGCCCGTCGCCCACCGGGGTCGTCCGGCGCCGTGGGCGG
>JAFAFZ010000094.1 GCA_023423215.1 Actinomycetes bacterium | reverse complement strand
GCCGTAGGAGCCCTCGGCCACGCGGACCTCGGTGCCGGCGTCCGCGCTCGCCCGGGCGAGGCCCTGGCCGATCGAGGCGCACGGCGCGGCGATCTCGCCGCAGGCCGCGTCATCGGTGCCCGCGTCGTCGACGAACACGATGCCGTCGAGGTTCTCGGTGACCGTGATGACCTCGGTGTCCGACCCGGTCGCACCGGCGTTGTCGGTCACGGTCAGGGTCACGGTGTAGGAGCCCGGCGACGCGTAGTCGTGCGAGGTCGTGGCCGAGGTGGAGCTGCCGCCGTCGCCGAAGGTCCAGGCGTAGCCGACGATCGTCCCGTCCGGGTCCGAGCTGGACGCCGCGGAGAAGTCCACGGTGAGCGGCGCCGCGCCCGAGGTCGGCAGCGCGGTGACGACGGCGATGGGGGACAGGTTCGACGTCCCGCCGCCTCCGGGGTTCGTCGGTGGTGTGGTGCACGCCGCTGCGATCAGCAGCACTCCCGCCACTGCGCACAGCAGTGCCGTCGTCGTGTGTCGCTTCTTCACATCTGCCCCCGTCTCGCCGTCGCCGTCGCCTCGGCGTCCCGACGTTTGTACCTGTTGACCAATGGTCAGCGCAACGCAGCAGATCCACCCGTCGGGGGCGGGCTCTCAGGGGCGGGGGTCGTCGGCGTGAGGCCGGGCGGTCAGGACCGGGTCAGCGCGTCCAGGCCGTTGCGTGCGACCGAGATCGACGAATCGTGGGTGGACTTCGCTCGGTAGAGCGCCTCGTCCGCCCGCCGCAGCAGCGTCGTCGGCGTGTCCTCCGGCTCGCTCACGGCCAGGCCGACGCTGGCGCCGAAGCGCACCGACTCCGAGAAGCCCGTGCCGCAGGTCAGCACGCCGTCGCGGATCCGGCGGGCGACGGCCATCGCGTCGTCCTCCGAGGAGACCGGATCGAGCAGCACCACGAACTCGTCGCCGCCGATGCGGGCGGCCACGTCGCCCTCGCGGATCGACGACACGATCCGTGCCGCCGCGTCGACGAGCAGCTGGTCGCCGGCGCCGTGTCCGAGGGAGTCGTTGACGCCCTTGAAGCCGTCCAGGTCGATGAAGCACAGCCCGAGCCGGGTCCCCTCGCGGATGGAGCGGGCCAGACCCTCGTGCAGCGCGGACTCGAGCACCCGTCGGTTCGGCAGACCCGTGAGCTCGTCGTGCGAGGCGCGGTACGCCAGCTCCTCGGCCAGGCGCACCCGCTCGGTCGCGTCGCGGGCGGTGATGACGACGCCGGACACGACGGGTTCGTGCAGCAGGTTCACGCCCATGCACTCGACGTGTCGCCACTGGCCGTCGAAGGCCTGCACGCGCACGAGGAAGGGTTCGGGCCCCCGCGCGCCGGAGAGCAGCATCTCGAGTTCCTTGGCGGCGATGCCCAGGTCGTCGGGGTGCACCATCGCCAGGATGCCGCCGGGGTGGTGCCAGCCCTCGGGGTAGCCGAGCACCCGCTCGGTCGACGGGCTGGAGTACCGGGCCAGACCGGTCTCGTCGACGACGGTGATGATGTCGTTGGCGTTCTGGAACAGGAACTGGAACCGCGTGAGGTCGGCGAGCATGCGCTGCTCGGCGGTGACGTCGGTGAAGGCCAGGACGGTGTCGCCCTCGGCGTCCGCGTCGGGGATGCAGGACATGCGCAGCTGCACCAGCTCGCCGTCGGCGCGGCGCCAGCCGATGAGCTCGCCACGGACCGCCCGGCCCGTCCGGCGCGCACGGCTGAAGGGGCGCTCCTCGTCGGGGAGCGGCATCCCGTCAGCGTCGTAGGTCGTCCAGCAACCGGTGCTCAGCATCTCCTGGAGCTGCTCGGCCGAGAAGCCGAGGATGCGCTCGGCCGCGGGGTTGATGCGGCGCAGCTCGGCGTCGGCCGCGACCAGCATGACGCCCTGCTCGAGCGCGTCGAGCGAGGAGCGAGCGACCTGCTCGCTCAGCTCGAGCGACACGTGCAGCTCGCGCTGCTCGGTGATGTCGTCGAAGGCGATCACGACGCCGCTCACCGCTCCGTCGTCGTCGAGCGTCGGCGTGGCGTGCACCCGCACCCAGACCGTCGCGCCGTCCCGTCGGCGCACGCCCAGGATCTGGTTCGTGACAGGCTCGCCCGTGCGCAGCGCCACCGCTGCGGGCCGTTCCTCGAGCGGCCACGGCCGGCCGTCGGTGTCGATCGCGGTCCACGCGGGGTCCGCGGAGGTACGGCCCTTCATGTCCTGGCGGGCCATGCCCAGCAGTCGCTCGGCGGCGGGATTGGACTCGACGATGTGGCCGTCCGCGTCCTGCAGGATCACCCCCTCGCTCAGCGTCCGCAGGATCAGGTCCTTGGTGCGCTCGCTCTCGTCGAGCTCCTTGAGCACCTGGAGGTTCTCGAGCCGCACGAACTCCTGCTCGACGAGCACGCCCAGGTCGTCCAGGGCCGCGAGGTCCTCGTCGGTCGGCACCCGCGGCTCGGTGTCGGTGACGCAGACGGTGCCGATGGCATACCCCTGTGGATCGCGCACCACTCGGCCGGCGTAGAAGCGCAGGTGCGGGTCGCCCGTCACGTTGGGGTAGTGCGCGACACGAGGGTCGGTGCTCGCGTCGGTGACCACCATGATGCGGTCGCCGCCGCGGATCGCCTTGTCGCAGAACGCCTCCGACAGCGAGGTCTCGCGGTCGTAGGACGTCAGCGAGCACGACTGGATCCACTGGTGGTCCTCGTCGATGGCCGTGATGTAGGCGGTCGGCACGCCGATCGCCCGGGCGGCGAGGCGCGTGAGGCGGTCGAAGCGCTCGTCGCGGTCGGAGCCGACCAGCCCCAGTCGG
>JAFAFZ010000068.1 GCA_023423215.1 Actinomycetes bacterium | reverse complement strand
GTCCACACCAGCGCGAAGAGCGCCGCGGCGAGCGCCAGCCCGGCGCTGATCCAGATGGACGAGGTCCAGGCGTCGACGAACGCGACCCGGGCCGAGTGCAGGAGCGCCTCGCCCTGCGGGCCCATCTGACCGGCGACCACGACCGCACCGCCGATGCCCTCCTCGACGACGTGCGCCGCCTCGTCCGGCAGACCGGCCGTGGCGTCCGCCACCGACGAGCTGTACGCCGCGCTGAGCACACTGCCGATCAGCGCGACGCCCACCGCACCGCCGAGCTCTCGGACCGTGTCGTTGAGCGCCGAGGCGACGCCCTGCTCCTCGACCGGCAGCGAGCCCGTGATCGCCGTCGTGCCCGGCGTCATGGAGAGGCCGACGCCGATGGCGAGGACGAGCAGGCCGGGCAGCACCGAGAGGTAGCCGCGGTCTGCGTCCGCCATCAGCGCCATGAGGCCGAGGCCGGCCGCGATGGCCAGCGCACCGCCGACGAACATCGTGCGCATGCCGACCCGTCGGGCGAGCAGCGGGGCGAGCGCCGAGAGCGGCATCATCAGGGCCGCCATCGGCAGGAGGCCCGCCGAGGCCTTGATGGCCGAGAAGCCGAGGCCGGCCTGGAGGAACTGCACCAGGACCAGGAACAGCGCCATCATGATCGCGAAGACCACGAGCAGGTAGACGGTGCCGGCGGTCAGCATGCGGTTGCGGAACACCCGCAGGTTGAGCAGCGGGTGGTCCTGGCGCAGCTCCCAGGCGACGAAGGCGATCGAGGCGGCGACGCCGACGATCAGGCCGGCCAGCGTGATCGGGTCGGTCCATCCCCGCTCGGGCCCCTCGTGGATGCCGAGGACGACGGCACCGACGGCCACCGCGGACAGGATCGAGCCGACGGTGTCGAAGCGGCCCAGCGTGTGCTCCCGCGAGTGCGGGACGACGACCAGCGTCATGACGAAGGCGATCGCCGCGAAGACGACGGGCAGCGCGAAGACCCAGGGCCAGGTGAAGTTGTCGACCACGATCGACGAGCTGACCAGGCCGAGGATGCCGCCGGCGCCGGCGAACCCCGCCCAGACGCCCACGGCGCGGTCACGGTCCTCCTCCGGGAAGCTCGAGGTGATGACCGACAGGGTCACCGGCATGATCATGGCGGCGCCGACGCCCGCGGCCACCCGGGCGATCAGCAGCTGGGTGACCGTGGCGGCCAGCACGCCGGCCAGGTTGGCCACGACGAACACGACCAGGCCACCGACCAGGACCTTCTTGCGGCCCCAGCGGTCACCGATCGCACCGATCGGCATGAGCAGCGCTGCCAGGGCGATCGTGTAGCCGTTGATGACCCACAGCAGGTCGCTCTGGGAAGCACCGAGGTCCACGGCGAGTTGCTGCTGGGCGACGTTGAGGCCGGACACCGAGGCCACGACGGCGATCAGGGCGACGCACATGGCGACGAGGATCTGCGTCCTCCGCCGGGGGTCGAGGACCGCGTCCTCGGGGTGGAGCACTTCGTGGGTCATGGGGGTCGTCCGATCGGGTGGCGAGTTTCAGTACGAGACGGTATCGTACTGTTACTCCCTCCGACCGGCAAGCAGCGCCTCGTGCGACTCGGGTCACACCTGCGGCCGGCAAGTACCATCCACCCACGACCGAGCGACGAGCCGGAGACTCCCCACCCGCATGGACCCACGGATCGCCAGGACACAGCAGTGCGTGATGACCGCTGCGGCGGACCTGCTCATGGAGCAGGGGCCGGACGGGTTGACCGTCGACGCCGTGGTGGCGCGTTCGGGCGTGGCGCAGTCGACCGTGTACCGGCACTGGCCCACCCGCGACGAGCGCGTCGCGGCCGTGTTCAACCACTGCGCGCCCGACCTGGTCGAACCGGACCCCGGGCTGCCGTTCGAGGCGGCGCTGCGGTCGCTCGCCTACTCGATGGTGGACGTGCTGACCGACGAGCACTGGCGCCGCTTCCTCCCCGCCCTCATGCTGCTGAAGTCCCGGATGGGCGAGATCCGCGAGCTCGAGGACGAGATCAAGGTCCAGCAGACCGCGGTCATCCGCTCGGTCCTCCAGCGCGGGGTCGGCGAGGGCGTGCTCTCCCCCGTCGCCATCGAGGAGCTCGACACCACCATGACGCTGCTGGTCGGCCCGTTCCTCATGGCGGCGCTGACCGACGCGGTCACCGTCGACCGCGCGTTCACCGACCTGGTGGTCTCGCAGTTCCTCGCGTACTGGACCCGACCCGATGTCGTCGCTGGTGACAACGATCTGACCCACGTCGGCTGACCGCTCCGCCGCGTCCTGGCGCTGGCCTGGCGAAGTCCTCAGGTCCCCGGGCCCATGTGCCGATGATCACCTCGTGTTCAAGTCGCAGCCGAACGCTCGCGAGGTCTCCCGTCAGGTCACCGAGCTCCCACCCGAGTTCGAGGTCCGCCGACTCGGTGAGCACTGGGCGATCGTCGGTCCGACCGGGCTCTTCCTCGTCGGCCGGGCGACCCGGGACGTGGCCCGCGGGGCCGAGCGCACGACGATGCTGGCGCACGAGCTGCGCGGCCAGCTCTCGCAGCGCATCTCGTGGGTGCCCTTCGTCGACCCGCTGCTGATCGCCGACCGGGAGCACCCGGACCTGGCGTGCACGGTCATCGAGCTGGACATGCTGCTGTTCGCGCTGACCTGGGCCGGCACCACGATCGAACCGATCGGCCTGGCACAGATCCAGCACCACCTGCCGCTCGCGATCCGGGCCATGCAGGGCGACGCGCCCCGACCGCTCCCCGCCTGAGCGGCCGCGGCCTGCCACCGGACCGCTCCGGCCGGGATCCGCCGCCCGGTCGCCGTCGCGGTCGGTCGCCGTCCCCTCGGGTGGCACACTGCAGCGATGCACGACCCGGCGATGCACGACGAGGCGATGCACGACGAGGCGATCCCCACGCTGGCGCGCGAGCTGCCCGACCCCCGCGTGGTCCGCTCGGCGGACGGCACCGAGCTGGCGACCTACGACCTGGGCGGCGAGGGCGGCGACGTGCTGTTCGTCCACGCGACCGGGTTCTGCGCCGGCGTCTGGACACCGGTGTCCGCGCGGCTGTCGGGCCGCCACGTCGCCGTGGACGTGCGGGGGCACGGCCGCTCGGCCGTCCCCGACGCCGGCATGGCGTGGGAGGGCACGGCGCAGGACGTGCTCGCGACGGTGGACGCCCACGGCCTGAGCGGCGCGGTCGGCGTCGGGCACTCGATGGGCGGCGCCTCGCTGGTGCTCGCCGAGCAGGCGCGACCGGGCACGTTCCGTGCGCTCTGGCTGTTCGAGCCGATCATCTTCCCGACGGACGGCCCCCGCCCGGCCGACGAGGACAACCCCCTGGTCGCAGGTGCACGGCGGCGGCGGGACACCTTCGCCTCGGCCCGCGCCGCCTACGACAACTTCGCCGCCAAGCCGCCGTTCGACGCGCTCGACCCCGAAGCGCTGTCCGCGTACGTGCGCTACGGGTTCGCCGAGCTGGCGGACGGATCGGTCACGCTGCGCTGCCGACCCGAGGTCGAGGCGCAGACCTACGCCATGGGCCCTCGCCACGACGCCTACGACCACCTGGGCGACCTGGCGTGCCCGGTGACGGTGGTGCGCGGGCACACCCGGGCACCCGGCCCCGCCACGCTCGCCGAGCTCGTCGCGGAGCGGATCCCGCGCGGGGCGCTGGAGGAGCACCCGGAGCTCGGCCACTTCGGCCCGTTGGAGTCGCCCGAGGCCGTGGCGGCCTCGATCCGTCGGGCTGTCTCAGCCGCCTCGTAGCATCGTCGCCATGGCCCTGCCGCTGCCCACCTCGTTGTCGCCGTCGAAGGTCGCCACGTTCAAGGACTGCGCGCTCGCCTTCCGCTTCTCCGCCATCGACAAGCTGCCCGAGC
>JAFAFZ010000660.1 GCA_023423215.1 Actinomycetes bacterium | reverse complement strand
GGGACCCGGCCGAGCCCTCGACCCCGACGCGACGACGCCGGGGCTGGCTCACGAAGCTGGCGCTGACGTTCGCGGTGACGACCGCGATGGTCAGCAGGCCGATCGCCATCACGGCGGTCGCGACGATGCGTCCGTAGGTCGTGACCGGGTAGAAGTCGCCGTAGCCGACCGTGGCCACGGTGACGGCCGCCCACCAGACCGACTCGCCGACCGTCTCGATGTTCGCGTGCGGCGCGCCACGCTCCACGAAGTACACGAGGATCGCGCCGTTGAGCAGCAGCAGTCCGGCGGCGACGAGGAAGCGGCCGAGCGCACCCCGACGGAACAGCGAACGGATGAGCTGCAGGCTGAAGATGATGCGGAACGGCGGGAAGAGCACCGCCAGCACGCCGACCCAGTGCTGGCGCACGTAGCGCCCGTGCTCGGGGGCCAGCATCGCCCGACGGCCCATGTCGAAGCCGAACACGACCGAGATCGCGATGCGCAGCACCAGCGAGCCGACGAGCATGCCCTCGCGGTCGAAGTCCGAGAACGGCACCAGGACGACCCAGAGCGTGAGCAGCGCGAGCAGGTCGAGCGGACCTCGCGTGCGGTCCATGTACGCCTCGAGCTCGGGGCTCGTGTTCGGGCGACGCATGGTCACATCGTCGCCGCTGACGGCCCGCGATCCGGGGATCCCCGGCCCGATCCGGCGTCACATCAAGGCGCCGTCGAGTTCGGTCGGGTTCGCGTCAAGAACGCGTCAAGACCCTGTCCCGGCGCGTGCGGACGGCGTCATCGTCGGATCGTCCCCAACCGACAGATCGGCGGATCCCCACCCCCATGGCATCGACGCTCAAGCGGTTCATGATCGGACGTCCCCTGGCGACGGATGAAGCCGATCACCAGCGCATCTCCAAGACCATCGGCCTGGCCGTGTTCTCCTCGGACGCGATCTCGTCGACGGCGTACGCGACGCAGGAGATCCTGCTCGTCCTCGTGCCCGTCGGCGGCATGGCCGTCCTGGCGAGCTCGGACTACACGTTCGGGTTCCTCACGCCCATCGCGATCCTGGTCGCGGTCCTGCTGGCGGTCGTGGCGAACAGCTACCGCCAGACCATCCACGCGTACCCCGACGGCGGCGGCGCCTACGTGGTCTCACGCGAGAACCTGGGCGAGGTGCCGTCGCTCGTCGCGGGCGGCTCGCTGCTCGTCGACTACGTGCTGACCGTGTCGGTGTCGGTCGCCGCCGGGACGCAGGCGATCTACTCCGCGGTTCCGTCGCTGGCGCCGTACAAGGTGGTGCTGTGCCTGGGCTTCGTGGCGGTGCTGACGCTGGCGAACCTGCGGGGCGTCAAGGAGTCCGGCCGGCTGTTCGCCATCCCGACCTACATCTACATCCTGGCGCTCGGGGCGTTGATCGCCTTCGGCATCTTCAAGCTGACGCAGGGAACCCTGCCGCAGCTGCCGCCGGACGACGAGGCCCTGGCCGAGCTGGCCCGCGACACCGGCACGATGCCGCTCGGACTGGGCGGCATCACCCTGTTCCTGTTCGCACGCGCGTTCAGCTCGGGGGCGGTCGCGCTGTCGGGCGTCGAGGCGATCTCGAACGGGATCCCGGCGTTCCGCAAGCCCACTTCGAGGAACGCCGCCACGACGCTGGTCTGGATGGCGGGCATCCTCGGCGTGTCCTTCATCGGCCTGACGGTCCTGGCCGAGCACATCCGCCCGACGCCCACCGAGACGGGCGAATCGGTGAACTCGATCATCGGACGCACGGTGTTCGGCGGCACGGGCGCCATGTACTGGATCCTCCAGGCGTCGACCGCCGGCATCCTCATCCTGGCGGCCAACACCGCCTACGCCGACTTCCCCCGGCTCGCCGCCCTCGTCGGCAAGGACGGCTACCTGCCCCGCCAGTTCGCCAACCGTGGCGACCGCCTCGTGTTCTCGAACGGCATCCTGTTCCTGGCCGCCGCGGCGTCCACGCTGCTGGTGGTCTTCGGCGGCAACGTCAGCGCCCTGATCCCGCTCTACGCCGTCGGCGTCTTCACCTCGTTCACGCTGTCGCAGACGGGCATGGTGCGCCACCACCTGAAGCTGCGGGAGAAGGGCTGGCGGGCATCGGTCGTGTTCTCGGTCTTCGGCGCCGTCGCCACCTCCATCGTGATGATGGTCGTGATCGTCTCGAAGTTCACGATCGGGGCGTGGATCCCCGTCGTCCTGGTGCCGCTCATCGTCGTCGCCTTCAAGGCGGTCAAGGCGCACTACGCCCACGTCGCGACGAAGCTGCGGGTCGAGCCGGGCTACGTCGAGCCCGAGGTGGTCCCCGAGCACGGCGTCGTCGTGCTGGTCGGCGGCGTGAACCAGTCCTCGCTGGCGGCGATCCGCTACGCCCGGTCGGTGGGAGCGAGGGACGCGGTCGCCGTGACCGTGGCGCTGGACGAGGACCACGCCGAGAAGATCCGCAGCGAGTGGGAGCGCCACCACGTGCGCTTCCCGCTCGAGATCATCGAGTCGCCGTACCGGGACCTGACCGGGACCGTCGAGGACTACCTGGACGAGCTCGACCGCCGCTGGCACCACGACTACCTGACGGTCGTCATCGCCGAGTTCGTGCTCCCCCACTGGTACCAGGGCATCTTCCACAACCAGTCGGCGCTCGCCCTCAAGCTGGCGCTGAAGTACCGACCGGACACCGTCGTCGTGAACGTGCCGTTCCACCTGCGCTCGGACGAAGCGCGGCTGGAGCGTGCGGCCGACGCCCTCGGACTTCCCGGCCCGGAGCCCGACCAGCGCCCGACGATCGACGTGGTGGCACCGGCCCCCTCCGCGACCGCCGTGACCGCAGCGGTCGCGCCCGTCGATCCGCCCGAGGACGACGTGCCCCGACCGGCGGGTGCCGCCGCACCTGCGACCTGATCCCGCCCAGCGCGGCCCTGGTCTGCCGGTTCAGGTCCTCCGCCCGGTTCAGGTCCTCCGCCGGTTCAGCGTCGCAGCGCTGCCCAGGCGCGGTAGCCGCCGACCAGGTCCGTCGCGTCGGGGACGCCGAGCTCGCGGAGCGTCGCCGCAGCGCGCGACGAGGCGTAGCCCTCGTTGCAC
>JAFAFZ010000650.1 GCA_023423215.1 Actinomycetes bacterium | reverse complement strand
CCACGATCCCTGCGTCCTCCCCCGAGCGGTGCCCCTCGTCGAGGCCGCCGTGCTGCTGGTCCTGGCCGACCACTGGCTGCGCCAGCAGGCCATCTCCACCTGACCGCCCCAACGCCGCAGCCCTCCCTTCCCACTGCGAAATCTGGCTGCCAGACGTGGTGACGCCACGTCCAGGCGCCAGATTTCCCGTGGGGTGCGGGCGTCGGCTCAGGTGGTGGACCGGCGGCGGATCGCGTCGCGGATGGTCCGGCACACCATGTCCGGCTGCTCGCAGATCTGCCGCCACGTGAACCGGAGCACCAACCACCCCGCCGCCGACAAGCGGTTCTGCCGGGCCCGGTCCGATTCGAACGCCTCGCGCCGACCGTGGACCGCGAAGCCGTCGGCCTCGATCGCGATCATCAGCTCCGGGTAGCCCAGGTCCAGTCGGTAGACCCAGCCGTCGATCCGGACCGGGTGCTGGCGGACCGGTGTCGGCAGCCCGCCGGCGCGCATCACCTCGAAGGTCAACGTCTCGAGGTCGCTCTCCGCCGGAGCGAGCGACGGGTCGAGCCGTTCCAGGACGACTCGTGCGTTCGCGATGCCGTCGCGTCCTCGTGCGGCGAGCTGGAGGAACCTTGCGATCAGGTCGTCGATCGAGACCTGATCACCGTGCAGCGCACGGTCGACGACGCGGTGGAGGTCCGAGACGGACAGCCGAGCGCCGAGGTCGATCAGCGTGCGTTCCACGTCGGTCGCGCGGATGCCCTCGACGACCACCACGTCTCGGGGCAGCAGGTCCTCGGTCCGATGGAGCCGAACCCCCTCGTGGTGGTGGCCGACCCCGACGTGTGCGGTCACCTCGGGACGCGCCGGTTGGTCCTGGACGAGCCCGTGCAGCGCCGCAGCGCTCAGGTGCGACGCGACACCGATGCCGGCGGCGACCACGCCGGCGAGCGGCTCCAGCGGCGATGGCACCCCGCCGGCGATGCGGTACACGCCGGGACGCAACTGCTCCCAGCGTCCGGTGTGGACGCGGTGGCGCACCTGCCACTCGCTGAGCCCAGCGGCCAACGCCTGGCTGCGTGCGACGACGCCGTGGTGGGCTGCACACCACCGAGCGATCGCCTCGTCCGCCTCCCACGAGCTCGCCGACATGCGCCGACGATGGCCGCGACAGGCGGTCCCGTCAGCGGTCGCGCGACCCGACCCCCCGAACCTCCTCACATCTGGGTGTCAGACGAGGTGTGACCACGACTGACAGCCAGATTTCGCAAGGGGGGGCGACCGGCCATCCGCAGATGGCGGACGGCGGACGGGCAAGGCCGGCGGGCGGGGTTCAGCTGATGCCGGCGTTGCGGAGCTCTCGCTTGAGGTCCTTGATCTCGTCGCGGAGGCGTGCGGCCTCTTCGAAGCGCAGCTCGGCCGAGGCGGCGTTCATCTCGTCCTCGAGCAGCGAGATCAGGCGACCCAGGTCCGACGGGGGCAGGTCCTTGAACTGCTCGGCGCGGGCCTTCTCGCCCGGGCGCTGCTTGCGACGACCCCCGCCGGGGACCGGCGCCTCGCCCGACGAGCCGCGCAGGTCGGCGAGGATGTCGGTCACCGGCTTGATGATCGTCTGCGGCACGATCCCGTGCTCGGCGTTGTACGCCTCTTGCAGCCCACGACGCCGGTTCGTCTCGGAGATGGCGTTCGTCATCGAGTCGGTCATCTTGTCGGCGTACATGATCACCTGGCCACGCGAGTTGCGCGCCGCTCGACCGATCATCTGGATGAGCGACGACTCGGAGCGCAGGAAGCCCTCCTTGTCGGCGTCCAGGATCGCCATCATCGACACCTCGGGGATGTCCAGGCCCTCTCGCAGCAGGTTGATGCCGACCAGGACGTCGAACTCGCCCAGGCGCAGGTCCCGCACCAGCTCGATGCGCTGGAGGGTGTCGACCTCGGAGTGCAGGTACCGCACGCGCACGCCCATCTCGAGCAGGTAGTCGGTCAGGTCCTCGGCCATCTTCTTGGTCAGCGTCGTGACCAGCGCACGCTCCCCCGCCTCGACCCGCTCGTTGATGTGCTCGAGCAGATCGTCGATCTGTCCCTTCGTCGGCTTCACGATGACCTGCGGGTCCACCAGGCCGGTCGGGCGCACGATCTGCTCGACGACCTTGGCGCTGTGCTCCATCTCCCAGCGGCCCGGCGTCGCGGACAGGAAGATCGTCTGGCCGGCACGCTCGACCCACTCCTCGAAGCGGAGCGGACGGTTGTCGGCGGCGCTCGGCAGGCGGAAGCCGTGCTCGATCAGGGCGTCCTTGCGGGAGCGGTCCCCCTCGTACTGGCCGTGCAGCTGCGGGATCGTGACGTGGGACTCGTCGATGATCGTGAGGTAGTCCTTCGGGAAGAAGTCCAGCAGCGTGTGGGGCGCCTCGCCCGGGCCACGGCCGTCCATCGGGGCCGAGTAGTTCTCGACGCCGTTGCAGAAGCCCATCTCCTGGAGCATCTCGAGGTCGTACTCGGTGCGCATGCGCAGGCGCTGGGCCTCGAGCAGCTTGCCCTCCTTCTCGAAGTAGGCGAGCCGGTCCCGCAGCTCGGGCTCGATGCGACCGATGGCCAGGCCGAGGCGCTCGTCCGAGATGGCGTAGTGCGTGTTGGGGAAGATGACGACGTCGTCCAGCTCGCCGACCCGCTCACCGGTGAGCGTGTCCACCACGGTGATGGACTCGATCTCGTCGCCGAAGAGGGCGATGCGCACGGTC
Organism: Actinomycetes bacterium; assembly: GCA_023423215.1. Classification (GTDB taxonomy): domain Bacteria; phylum Actinomycetota; class Acidimicrobiia; order Acidimicrobiales; family Microtrichaceae; genus JAFAFZ01. The sequence continues at coordinate 141 of JAFAFZ010000650.1, read as the reverse complement.
GTCTCCTCGTACGCGGGGTGCACCTCGAGGATGTCGCCGCGGACGCGGAACTTGCCGCGCACCAGGTTCATGTCGTTGCGCTCGTACTGCAGGTCCACCAGGCGGCGCAGGAGCTCTCGCTGGTCGACCGTCTCGCCCACC
>JAFAFZ010000643.1 GCA_023423215.1 Actinomycetes bacterium | reverse complement strand
GCGGGGCGCGGTGCGCGTCCTGGGGGGGGACGGGGGCCGACTCGGTCTGCGTGGGCGGGATCGGCTCGGCGGGCAGGATCGGCTCGGTGGTCGAGGTCGCAGAGGTCATGCAGGAAGCCTGCGACCTCGACCGTGGTTGAGGTCAAGCACCGACCGGGGTCAGCGCAGCGTCGCGGTGCCGGCGCCGACGTGCAGCGGGTCGCGGGCAACCGCCAGCACGGAGACCCCCAGGCCGTAGGTGTGCAGCCGTCCCGTCGGTTCGATGCGCAGGAAGCACCCGTCGGGCTCGTCGAGTGCGCCGTGCTTGGTGGTCGTGCCGAGCTGGCGCGAGCCGACCAGGCGGAGGACCTCGGGATCGTCCATCGACAGCACCCGTGCCCGCCCCTGGAACTGCACGCTGAACGGCGGACCGACGGGCGCACGGCGCACCGGCACCACGACGGCGACGCGGTCGTCCTCAGCCACGTTGCGGGCCTTGCGGCTGCCGCGGATCGTGTGGACGTACAGCGTCGTGCCGACGGCGTCGTAGACCACGCCAGCGGCGTGCGGGAAGCCGGCGGCGGAGACGGTGGAGAGCACGGCGAAGGACCGCTTCGCCAACGCACGGGTGGCGATGGCGAGCAGCTCGGGGCCGTCGGCCGGACCCCGGGACGGCGGGCCGACGACGGTCGTGGTGGACGGGATGGACGTGGTGTTCGTGGTGGAGTTCATGCCTCCACCATGAGCGGTGTTCGGGGGACGGTCCATGCCAGGAACGCCGACATCCCTGCTCGATCGTCCAGGACGGTGGACGTGCGGCGCGCCGCCGCGCACACTGGACCCGTGGACGATCCGCCCCTCACCGCACCCCTCGGCGAAGCGCTGCGCTACATCCGCATGTCCGGCATCTTCTACTGCCCCTCCGAGCTGACCGAACCGTGGGGACTCGAACTGCCGGCGATGGACCGCTGCCTCTGGTTCCACGTCGTGACCTCGGGCCGCTGCACGGTGCAGGTCGACGGGCACGAGGCGATCGACGTCGAGGCGGGCGACCTCGTCCTGGTCCCCCACGGGACGGGACACCGGGCGTGGGGCGCCGAACCCGCACCCACCCCTCCGGTGCTCGACCTGCCCCACGAGGAGATGAGCGAGCACTTCGCAGTGCTGCGCCACGGTGGGGGTGGCGCGCTGACCCAGGTGGTCTGCGGGGGCGTGCGCTTCGACCACCCGGCCGCCCGACACCTGGTCGACGCGCTCCCACCGCTGGTGCACGTGCGCGCCGCGCACACCCGCCGCTCGGACTGGATCCACGCCGTGCTCGGGCTGATCGCGGACGAGACGCGCGGCGTGCGTCCTGGCAGCGACGCCGTCGTCAGCCGCCTGTGCGACGTCGTGGTCATCCAGGCGATCCGCTCCTGGATCGAGTCCGACCCGGCCGCGCAGACCGGCTGGCTCGGCGCGCTGCGCGACGACCAGATCGGCGCGGCGATCGCCCTGGTCCACACCGAACCGAGCGCGGACTGGACCGTCGCCTCGCTCGCGTCACGGGTCGGCATGTCCCGCTCGGCCTTCGCCGCCCGGTTCACCGAGCTCGTCGGCGAACCGGTGATGCGCTACGTGACCCGGTGGCGCGTCTACCAGGCCCTCGACCTGCTCGAGACGACCGACCTGACGGTGCCGTCGGTGGCGACGCGGGTCGGGTACGAGTCCGATGCGGCCTTCAGCCGCGCCTTCAAGCGGGTCGTCGGCGAGACGCCCGGTGCCGTCGCCCGCTCGGTGCGGTCCTCGGACCGGGTCGCGGGCCTCTCGGTGCTCGTCGGCACCCGCTGACCACACGACTGCGCACGCAAAGCTTGACGCGAGTAGCGTCTGGCTACGACGGGGCCACAGGGTCAGCCATCACGTCCACGCGGTGGCTGACCCTGCGTTTCTCGTGGCGGTCGGAGGTTCGGCGGGTCAGCAGCCGGCGGCGGACCTGCCGGCTCGGACCAGCTCCTGCGCCTCGGCCGGCACGACCATCGGCTCCGTCACGGCGCACGGATCCGCTCCTCGCTCCAGGAGCGTGCGCACGGTCGAGACGTCCTGCTCGGGTGTGCACGCCGGGTCGGCGCTCTCGCTCGCGACCGTCGGCAGCGGCCTGGAGCCGCCGCGGCCCTCGTCGTTCGGATCCAGCCCGAGGTCGTCGAGGAGCGCGGCGACCAGGTCCGGCTGGCAGCGCAGCGTGCCCACGTACCGCCAGACCTCGGCCCCGCTCGGGCACAGCTCGTCGAGCACGTCCCCCGCCCGGGCGAGGTCACCCTCGGCGAGGGCAGCCACGATCGCCTCGTTGGCGTCGGCGGCGCCGAACGTGCACGCCATGTCGATCGCCGCCTGCTCGGGCGTGCAGGTCTCGCCCTCGGGCGGCGCCACCACATCGACCGGACTCCCGACGTCGCTCAGCTCGAGCACGTGGTCGGTGACGACGTCTCCCGACGGCGCCGTGCGCCACGTCACGGTCGTGGTCCCCGCCGAGTCGTCACGCACGACCTGCACCGCCTCGCCGTCCGTCGGCGCGCCCGACTGCGGCGTGAGGTCGGACGGATCGGCCGTGCCGTCCGCCAGCTCGGCGAGCTCGACGTCGACCGACGGCGGCAGGCCCAGCTCGGCGAGCAACTCGTCGAGCGCCGCGGGACCATCGTCCGTTCGGTACCACAGCGGACGAGGGCACTCGAGGTCGGACAGCGTCTGCGGGTCCCAGCCCACATCGACCCCCAGGTCGTCCCGCAGGTCGGCGGAGAAGCTCGTGTAGAGCACGCCGTCGAGCGCACGGAGCTCCTCGGTCAGCTCGGGCATGGGCTCGCCGTCGATCGACACCGTCGAGGTGGCCGCACCCGAACCGATCGTCGGGGCGATCAGCCCCTCGATCGTCCGGACGTGCACGCCCCCCTCGCCCTGCCACGTCGCCGTCGATCGGAACCGGAAGCTCCTCGGGTCGACGGTCGAGCTCGCCGTCGGATCGTCCTGGTCCCGCGAGCTCGAGGAGTCGCGACCGGGATCGCCGCACCCCGCCAGCACGAGTGCCGACGCGACCACGATCAGGTGCGCGATGCGGCGCACGGCACTTCCTCTCATGGCCTCACCGTACCGAGTGGCGGTCGTAGGCGGATCGAGCGACCAGGTAGCCGCCGACGCCGAGCACGACGCACCAGACGGCGGTGGCGACGGCGCTCGATCCGACCGCGGTGCCCATCAGCAGCCCGCGCACGGTCTCGGTGAACGGGGTGAAGGGCTGGTGGTCCGCGACCCAGCGCACGCCCGCGGGCATCGACTCGGTCGGCACGAAGCCGCTGCCGAGGAACGGTAGGAGCAGCAGCGGCATCGGCAGGTTGCTCGCCCCCTCGATGGTGCGGCTGAGTGTGCCGATGGCGACCGTGACCCAGGTGATCGCGACGGCGATGCCGAGCAGCACCCCGAGGGCCGCGAGCCACTCGACGGGCGTGGCCGACGGTCGGAACCCGATGGCGATCGCCACGACCAGCACGACGGCCAGGCAGATGAGGGTCTGGATCACGGCGCCGATGACGTGACCGGTCAGGACCGCGCCACGCCCGATGGACATCGTCCGGAAGCGGGCGACGATGCCCTCGGTCATGTCCATCGCGACCGACATCGAGGTGCCCTGGGCCACCGACGCGACCGCGACCAGCAGGATCCCCGGGGTGACGTAGGCCAGGTACTCGGCCCGACCGCCGGTGGGTGCACCGCTGATGCCCGCGCCGAGCGTGCCGCCCAGCAGGAACACGAACATCAGCAGGAACACCACGGGCATGAGGACGAGCATCAGGGTGACCGACGGGTAGCGGAGCTGGTGGCGCAGCTCGCGCCGCAGCATCGTCATCGCATCGGCCACGGCGGTCCCCCTGCTCCGTGGCGGCGCAGGGTGGAGGGCGGTCGCGGTCGGAACGGTGGTGGTCATCGGTGGGCCTCCTCGGGCTCGGTGCGGCCGGTCAGGGCCAGGAAGACGTCGTCCAGGTCGGGCGTGTGGATCGAGAGCTCGTCGACGTGGACCTGCTCGCGGTCCAGTCGGTCCAGCAGCGCGCGGAGTCCGTCGACCCCTCCGTCGCCGGGCAGCTCCAGCACGAGCGATTCGGGGTCGCGCACGGCGTCGTCGAGGACGGCCGCTGCGGCGTCGAAGGTGGGTTCGTCGGCGAACTGCAGGCGCAGGTGGCCGCCGGGGACGAGGCGCTTGAGCTCGGCCGCCGTCCCCTCGGCGACGATGCGGCCCTGGTCGAGCACGACGATCCGGTCGGCCAGCTGGTCGGCCTCGTCCAGGTACTGGGTGGTGAGCAGCACGGTGACGCCGCCGGCGACGAGGCCGCGGATGATGTCCCACATCGTGCGACGGCTGCGGGGGTCGAGCCCCGTCGTGGGCTCGTCCAGGAAGATGATGCGCGGGTCGCCGACCAGCGTCATGGCCAGGTCCAGGCGGCGACGCATGCCGCCGGAGTACGTCGAGGTCACCTGGTCGGCCGCGTCGACCAGGTCGAACTGCTCGAGCAGCTCGGCGACGCGCGCCGCGCCGGCACGCCGTCCGAGGTGGTGCAGGTCCGCCATGAGCCGCAGGTTCTCGGCGCCGGTCAGCAGCCGGTCGACCGCGGCGAACTGGCCGGTGACGCCGATGGCGCTGCGCACGCCGCCGGGGTCACCCAGCAGGTCGGCGCCCCCGACGCTCGCGACGCCGGCGTCTGGGCGGAGCAACGTGCAGAGCAGGTGGACCATCGTGGTCTTGCCGGCGCCGTTCGGGCCGAGCAGCGCGACGACGCTGCCGGCGGCGACGTCAAGGTCGACGTCGTCGAGCACGAGGTGGTCGTCGTAGCTGAAGCGCAGTCCGCGGGCGGTGATCGCTGCGGGCGCGTCGGTCAGGGCGCGCCGGGGCGCGCGTGTCTGGGGCATGGGTGTCCTCCTGGTCTCACCCCGGCCGCAGCGCGGGGTCGTCGATGTGGGGTTGGTCCGGCGTCAGCCGGAGTGTGCGGCGGCTCGCCCGACGAGGACGTCGCCCGCCGAGGTCCGGGCCCGCACCTGGAC